>JAHYJF010000248.1 GCA_019428955.1 Burkholderiaceae bacterium | reverse complement strand
AAGGTTTTCGCGGAAATCACCCCCGACGATATCGACGACGCCATGCGCACGCTCGCGACCGAGCCGTCGCGCGTCTACAACGGGCGCGACGTCGACAACAACCCGATCTTCAAGGCCAAGGGCGGCCAGCGCAGCGGCGCGACGCTGAACCGCTATCAGGTCGCACTGGCCGCGATGTTCACCTGGGCCAAGCGCCAGCGCCTGGTCCCGCGCGGCTTCGATTCGCCAACCCGCCACGTCGAGAAAAATCAGGAAACGCGCGGGCGCGTGCGCTACCTCACCGACGATGAACGCGACCGCCTGCTGGCCACCTGTATCGAGTCACCCTGGCCGCGCCTGCATGTATTCGTGCTGATGGCGCTCACCACCGGCGCGCGGCGCGGCGAGCTGCTCGGGCTGCGCTGGTGCGACGTCAACCTGGAGCGCGCCGAGGCGGAATTGCACGACACCAAAAACGGCGACCGCCGCGTGCTGGTGCTATTGCCGCAGGTGATCGCCGAACTGGAGCGATTCGCGCCGAAGGACGCCACCACCAGCCAAGCACTGGTTTTCCGCAGCCGCCTGCGTCCGTCGCAGCCCTACTCGACCGCCAAGGTATTCAACGAAGCCGTTGCAGCGGCCGCGATCAAGAATTTCCGTTTCCACGACTGCCGCCATTGCACCGCGTCCTACATGGCGCAAAGCGGCGCGTCGCTGCTGGAAATCGCCGACACCCTGGGCCATCGCCAGCTGCGCATGGTCCAACGCTATGCGCACCTCAATACCGACAGCCGGCGCCGGCTGATGACGCGGGTTTTCGAGGGGCGGGTGTGAGCGCGGCGCGATGAATACCCGCCCGAGCCCCGAACTGCCCGATTGGGCGCTGACATGGTTCAACGAGATGCGGCCCCGCTTCGACGATCCAGAGGAGATGCCGCATCGCCGCGACGCCTTCTATCGCCTGCTTTGCGTCGAGGATCGAGGCATGCGCCGAATGTGGGAGCACGTTGACCATCACGTCCTCGATTATTTGGATCGCGACGCCCTTCTCGGCGTCCTGATCTACAGCATGGACGATGCCTTGGAGGATGAGCGGCGGCCGCTGTATTCAGGCCCCCCAGCCGTGCCGGAAAAGCGCCTGCGCGATCCTGCGCAGCGCCAGGCCAACAAGCTGGCACGGCTGGTGCGCGAGCTTCGCATCGTTACGCCACCGCGCTGCGAGGCATACAGGGCCGACGTGCTGAAGTACGGCGGCAGCACGGTCGAGCGCCTGGTGATCTTCTACCGCTTCGAGCTCGCACCGGTCGACGTAAACGAAATCTATCGCCGCCACGGCATCGAATACACCAGCGACTCGAAACGGGGCTGGCTGCAGCGGCGGCGCGCCTCTGATGCCGTGCGCAGCCGCGTGATCGAGGCCGCACACAAGCTGGCAGAAATCGGCCGGCCGCTAGATGCCGGCTGGCTCGGCCATCTCGCCGAGGATCTGCGTCGCCTCCCAGACTTCAAAACAGAGCACGCCGGCCAGCCCGAACTGCGCTCGCAAAAATGCGGATGGCCTGACTGGCTGCGCGTCGCGCACCGGGGCCTGCGCGGCGTAGGCACGTCAGACGAATGCCTGCGCGTGGTCGACTGGACGGCAGTGGTGCGTGCACTGTTCGATGACGTCGACGTCTCTGAAGTGCGCGTCGGTCAGGTGCTCAAGGAAAACGCCTAGCCAAATTACGGGCCCGGCAGTTTTCTAAAAAAATCCTTTGCGACTTTACCCGCCTCGATAAATACGATTCTCCCCACGGCACCCGCCGCCTGTGCAAAGGCTCGGCAAGGTGCATGCAACTAAAGGAGAATTGGATGAACGTCACCGAACTACCCCCCCTCGACGAATATGTCGAACTGCAAGACCTGCTCGGCAGCGTAAAGCAGGCATTCCCCACCGAGGATAGCGTGCGCTGGTTTGTGCGACGCAATCGGGATGCCCTGGCATCCTCCGGCGCGTTGATCATCATCACCGGCCGCATGCGTTATCACCCGGCGCGATTCAAGCAAGCCGCTGTCGAAATCGGACAGAAGGCGGCCGCCTGATGAAAGCCCCCGTCAACCGCAACGCGCGAAATATCCGGCATGGCTCGAACACCAGCCGCCCGAACGGCGCAAGCGTGAGCGCCCTCTCGTTCGACACGCGGGACTTGTTTATCGCCGCCCTGGAGGGCAACTGCGAGACCGCCCTGACCGGCGCCGATGCTGCCGCGCGGGACGCGACTGTTCGTGCGTTCGAAGCCTACCTGGAGGGTAGCGAACATGACACACGCCATTGAACACCGCTTCCTCGATTTCATGCGCGCGACCGGCCTGGCGCCACTGAAGGACACCCCGACCGCCGATGGGCGCATACACCGCTACCGCGTCGACGGCGACAAGCCGGGCAGCATGAACGGATGGTATGCACTACACCTCGACCCGATCCCGCACGGCGCTGTAGGTTCGTGGAAAACCGGAGAGACGCACCCCTGGCGCGATGCCCACGCCGGCAAGATCAACCGGCAGGAATGGCAGGAATTGCAGCGCCGTATGGCCAAGGTTAAAGCGGATCGTTTCGAGGAACAGAAAGTTGTTTGGCGGGAAGCCCGAGAGCGTGCGGCGAAGATGTGGGCGGCGTCACGGCCTGCCGATGCGCAGCACGCCTACCTGCAGCGCAAGCAAGTAAAGGCCTGGGGAATACGGCAGTTGCGCGACAACCTGCTGATCCCGGTGCGGAGCGACGGCGTGATGCATTCGCTGCAGATTCTCAGCCCGGACGGTGCGAAAAAATTCCTGACCGGCGGCATGGTGCGCGGCTGCTATTTCGCCATTGGCGTGCCAGCAAGCACGATCTGTATTGCCGAAGGCTACGCCACCGCCGCCAGCGTTTATGAGGCGACCGGGCACGCCACCGCCGTGGCATTCAATGCCGGCAACCTGGCGTTGGTTGCACGCAAGCTGCGGCGCCACTTCCCATTCGAGAAAATCATCGTAGTAGCCGATGACGATGCGGCTACACCCGGCAACCCCGGCCTGACCGCTGCCACACGCGCTGCCACGATGGTGGGTGGACTGATCGCACGCCCCGACTTCAGCGAGGTGCGGCCATGAACCTGACCGACATGAACGACCTGGCGCTATCGGCCGGCCCTGAAGCGGTGCGCAAGTCGTTGGAGGCGGCAAAACCGGTCGCGCCTTCGCCCGCGGATGATGGCACGCGCTGGGATGAGTATCTTCCGTTCAACCGGATTGAGACCCCGGAGCTTTCCGCCGAGCTTCTACCCGGCGTTTTTGGCGAGTATGCGCAGGCACTGTCGGATGGGCTTCAGACACCCCCGACGATGGCGACGCTGTTCACCGTGTCGGTGCTGTCCCTGGCATTGCAGCGCAAGTTCAAGGTATCGCCGTTCGGTGATGACTACAGCGAGCCTGTATGCGTGTGGACGGTGATCCTGGCCGACTCCGGCGAGCGCAAGTCGGCACTGATTCAACGGCTGCTCAAGCCGGTGCTGTTGAAGGAAGCGAAGCTGGCCGACCAGATGCGCACCGAAATTGTCGAGCGCGACACCTTGCGCAAAATCAGCCAGCGCCGTGCGGAAAAGCTGCAGGGCGATGCAGCGAAGGAGGACAGCGCGGTGCGGCGCGGCGAGATCGTGCGCGAGATTACCGAACTGGCCGAGCAAACCCCGGACGAATTGCGCCCGCCGCGATTTTTTACAGGCGACGTGACGCCGGAACGGCTGCAGGCGATGCTGGTGGAGCACGACGGCCGCATGGCGGTGATGAGTGACGAAGGCGGCATATTCGCCGTGCTGGCTGGCCTGTACTCGGGCGGCGAAGCCGTGGTGGACGTGGCGTTGCAGGCCTACAGCGGTTCATCCGTGCGCGTTGACCGTGGCAGCCGAACGGCGGTTATCGACCGGCCGGCACTGACCTTCGGACTCGGGATGCAGCCCGGACTGCTGCAGGACATGGCGCCGGCCGCTAAACGCAAGTTTCGCAGCTCGGGCACGTTCGCCCGATTCTTTTTCGGACTACCGGCAACCCGCATCGGCAAGCGCGATATGGGCCGGCGCGTCACCATCCCTGTCGATCTTGAAGCGCGCTATCGCGGCGAGGTGCTGCGCCTGCTGGAACTGGAGGCGCGCACCGATGTGGCGGCCGGTGAAGACGACGAGCATGTACTGCTGCTGTCCGATGCCGCACGCGAACTGTGGGTGAAGTTCGCACAGAAGATCGAGAACGAACAGGCCGAAGGCGGGCCGCTGGAATCCATGCGCGACTGGTGCGCAAAGCTGCCAGGCGGCGCGCTGCGGGTGGCTGGCCTGTTCCACGTCGCCGGGGGCGGCAAGGCGTCGGAAACAATCAGCGAGGAAACCATGAAGCGGGCTGTCGGGCTGTGCCTGCGGCTGATACGCCACGCGCAGGCGGTGTTCGACCTGATAGGCGCCGATGCCACTACAGACGATGCGCGGCTGTGCTGGCGCTGGATTGAACGGCATGGTGAGGCTGAGTTCCTGCGCTCCGAACTGCACCGCGCCCACCACACCCGGTTCGACAAGATCGACCGCCTGATCGCCGCGCTGGAAGCACTCAAGACGCGGAACCTGATCGCCGGCCCATACAAGGGAACGGGCACGGGCGGGCGCCCACCGATCTATTACGCGGTCAACCCACTTGCCATGAAAGGGGTGGAGTGATGCCGACTTTCGCACCTTTTTTAGCTGATTCCCTAGAAGGTTTTAATAAGGTTTTTCTTTCTTTCCTTGTGAATAAAGGCCTTCAAGACCTGGGGCACACCAAGGCAGGAATAAAGGGCGGAAAGGTGCGAAAGCCACTTTCAGCACTTTTAACCCTTTATTCCTGCCAGGTGTGCGGATGGGGGATTGCAGGCTTGACCCGTGCCACAGCTGCCGAGTCCACGACCACCACCGCCTGCGTCATTGATGGTATCGACAAGATACTAAAAAGGTACTCCCTGGCCTCACCCCCTGCGGGTAATCCGAGGCGCGGGGTTTCGCTAGGGTGTGAGCTGCTTGCAAAGGAAACAAGGGGGGTGACGCCGTGACCGCCGCCACGAATCCCGCCGACCAGCAGCCCGGAAACGCTCAGGCGTCACTGTCCGGGATGCCGGATGCGCCCGAGCTGC
>JAHYJF010000247.1 GCA_019428955.1 Burkholderiaceae bacterium | reverse complement strand
ATCCCGAACGAGCCGGCGGCACGCGCCAGGTCGGCAATCATCGCCGCCGCCGGCGGAGCAGCAGCGGCCGCGACCCCGGGGCGAGGCTGACCAAGCCCGGCGAGAACCTCGAATGCCAGCGCGTGCAACGCATCCCCGACCAGTAGTGCGGTCGCCTCGTCGTAGGCCACGTGTACGGTCGGCCGACCGCGCCGCAGCACGTCGTCGTCCATGCACGGGAGGTCGTCATGGACCAGCGAATAGGCGTGGATCAACTCGACCGAGGCGGCCACTGCATCCAGGGCGGTGCTGTCGGCCACCGCCAGTTCGCCGGCGGCGTAGGCCAGCAGCGGCCTCACCCGCTTGCCACCACCGAGCACCGCGTAGCGCATTGCTTCATGCAGGCGGGCCAGCGAGGCCTCGCTCACGGGAAGCACGCGCTCGAGCTCGCGCTCGACCCGCGAACAGCAACGCACGCTCCAGCCGGCAAACGATTCCTGGCCGGCATCAGCGGCAGGCAATTGGTCATCGGGGGCCATCATTGCCCCATCAGTCCCCGTCATCGAACCCCCTAGCGATCTTCCGCCGCGGCGGAATCGAACGGCTTGAGCACCTGGTCCTCGAGAATCCGGACCTGTTGCTGGGCGTCAGCGAGCAACTGGCGCGCATGCGCTACCAACTCAGCCCCCTTGCGATAAGCCTCGAGCGATTCTTCCAACGCAAGCTCGCCGCCCTCCATCTCGCGCACGATCTCTTCGAGTTCGGTCATCGCGCGCTCGAAAGTCGGCGCACTGGGGGGATTGTCAGGGTTCGAAGTGCGTCTAACCATATTCGGCGTCAACGACGATCCAGGGCATACCTAAACCTGCCCGAAGAATTCGTGCAAAGGGTTGATTCTACTTCTCTTCGTCGCGACGCGCAGGGTTGGTTGTGGTCATTGCCGCGGGGCGGCTTTGGGCAAGTTCGGCTCTGGGCAAGTTCAATGGAGTATTCTCAGCGGTTCCTGACGCTTACTTCAGTCGGGGCGCAGTGCGCCCCCCAAACCAACCTGCACATGACTATCACAACCATCATTTCGGCTGCCGATCTCGCCCGAGAAGTCGGGCGCTGCGTCGTCGTGGACTGCCGCCACGACCTCTTCCACCCCGCGGCCGGATTGGCCGGCTACCGCGCCGGCCACATCCCCGGGGCATTCTTCCTGCATCAGGATACCGATCTGGCCGGACCAAGGACCGGGCGCAACGGGCGCCACCCGTTGCCGGAGCGCGAGGCGATCCGGGCCCTGCTCGCCAGCCTGGGACTGTCCGATGGCGGCCAGTTGGTCGCCTACGACACCTCCGGCGGGCAAATGGCGGTGCGCCTCTGGTGGCTGGCACGCTGGATCGGACACCCTGAAGTTGCGGTGCTCGATGGCGGCCTGGCGGCTTGGACAAGGGCCGGCCTGGAGTTGAGCGTCGAGGTGCCGGCGCTGCCCCGGCCCGGTAAGCTTTCGCTTTCGCTGTCGCTCTCGCTCGCGCCCAGCATCGACCTCGCCAGGGTGCAGGCCGCGCTTGCCAGCGGCACCACGACCATAGTCGATGCGCGCACTGCGGAGCGCTATCGCGGCGAGGCTGAGCCGATCGACCCGGTTGCCGGCCACATCCCGGGAGCGATCAATCGCCCGATGCCGCAGAACCTGCAGCCCGACGGTTGCTTCAAGCCGGCCGCGGAACTGCGCGCCGAATTCGAGGCACTGCTCGGCGACGTTGCCCCGGGAAGCGTCGCCCACCATTGCGGCTCGGGGATCGCGGGCTGCCACAACGTGCTGGCGATGGAGATCGCCGGACTGCGCGGCTCGATGCTCTACCCGGGATCGTGGAGCGAGTGGTGCGCCGACCCCAGTCGGCCGATCGCCACGGGGGCCGCGCCCTGATGGCGCGACTGATCTTCTTTTGCGGCCATGCCGGCGCCGGCAAGACCACCCTGGCCAAGCTTGCCCTACCTTTGCTGCACGAGCGCACCGGGGAGAGTTTCTGCCTGATCGACAAGGACACGCTCTACGGCGAGTTCAGCTCAAGGGTGATGGGCCTGCTCACCGGCAACGCTGACGATCGCGACAGCCCCACCTATCTCGACAATCTGCGCGACCAGGAATACTCGGGGATGATCGACGTCGCGCGCGAGAACCTCGAACTCGACGTCAACACCGTGCTGGTCGGGCCCTTTTCGCGCGAAGTGAAATCACGCCTGGTATTCAATCCGCTGGCAATGCGCATCCCGGTGGCGACCGCCATCAGCCTCGTCTGGGTGGTTCTTGACGAGAAGACTGCCAAGGAGCGGATCATCGCCCGCGGCGATCACCGCGATCGCTACAAGCTCGAGCACTGGGACGAATACCGCAGGCGGCGCTTCCATCCCGACCCGGAGCAGTATCCCGAAGTCGTCCATTACGACAACACCGACTTCGACCAGCAGGAATTCGATGCCCTGGTGGCGTGCCTGGCGGATCCCTCGCAGGGCTGCCGGCCAGGAAAGCGCTGAATCAGTCGCCGAGCATCGGCGGATCGTCGTCGCGGGCCCAGCCCGGTTCGGGCTTGGCAGTACGCTCCAGCCACTGCTGGATCAAGATGACGTGCTCCCCCTCCTCCGCGGCCATTTCGGCGGCTTCAGCACGGACCTTTTCATCGCCGGCGTCGCGCGCCACCGCGGCATAGAACAACTGCGCCCCCTGCTCGTTGCGCAGCGCAAGCTGGAGCGCGTGGTAGGGCTGCATCAGGTAATGTAGATCGGCGTGATCACCTGATTCCGGTCCCTCCAGCCCCAGCCAACGGAACCCGCCCGGCGGGGGCGGAGGCGGCTCGTTCCAGTTCATCGACTCGACGATCTGCTGGGCGTGGATGTGTTCAATGCGCGAGAGCTTGCGAAAGAGTTCGGCGACCTCGAGATTGTTGTGGGTTTCCATGGCGTCGGCAAACTCGGCGTAGCGTTCGGCAGCTTCGGCCTCCATCGCATACGCGTAGACCATCAACTCCTCGACGTCACCGATGCCGGCAGCAACCGCGGCGGCACCGGTTCGCACGCTGCCCACTCCCAGGCCAAGTTTGTCATCGCTCATAACTCGAACTCCAGCTCCAGATCGTTGACGCTGCGCACCGCCCCGACGCCCGGCGCGCGGTAGGGCACGCGGTCGCCGCTGAACAGCACGCCTATGTTGAAACCATCGTCGCTCATCAAGCGCCGCGCGGCCTGTGCCGGATCCCTGGTGGTCGCCACTGGCGAGGGCCGGACGACGTTCTTCCACTCCCGCTGTTCGGGACGGAAAGTCACGCAGGGCGAGAGCACCTCGACGAACGAGAATCCCGGGGTGTTGATCGCCTGGGCGATGATCGCCGCGGTCCCGTTGGGATCGCCCGCAAAGGCGCGGGCCACGAAATTAGCGCCGGCGGCCAACCCGATGGCCAACGGAAGGAACAGCGGGGCCCCGGTTCCCCAGGGCGAGATCTTCGATTTCCAGTCGGGTTCGGTGGTCGGCGACGGTTGGCCCTTGGTCATGCCATAGACGTGGTTGTCCATCACCACGTAGGTCATGTCGACGTTGCGCCGGCAGGCGTGAAGGAAATGGTTGCCGCCGATCGAGTAGCCGTCGCCGTCGCCGCCGGCGACCACCACCGTGAGCTCGGGCCGCGCGACCTTGACTCCGGTCGCCGCCGCCAGTGCCCGGCCATGAACCCCGTGGAAGCCGTAGCAACTGGTGTAGGCGGGGATGCGCGACGAGCAGCCGATGCCCGAAACCACGACCACTTCGTCGGGCACCAGTTCGAGCTGGGCCAGGGCCTTGGTGATCGACGAGAGCACCGAGTAGTCCCCGCAGCCCGGGCACCAGATCGGCTTGTAGTCGGACTTGAATGATGCCGGGGTGACCCGTTCGATCACGCTAGTGCTGGCGTTGTTCATCGTGACGCACTCCTCGGTCTAGTTCGACTGGCACTCATCGCCGGCTCCAGGACTCGAACACCGCGAGCAACTCGGCCGGCCTGAACGGCAGCGGTCCCGGCAAGGCGTGGCTGCGCACCTCGCTGGGCAGGTCGTAGTGGGCGCGCAAATAGCGATAGAGCTGCCCACCGTGATTCTGTTCGACCACTATGATCCGTTCGACACCATCGAGCGCGGAGCCGAACTGTTCAGGCAGCACCGGCGCCAGGACCCGCATCGAGATCAGGCGCGCGCTGCCGCCCTTCTCGCGCAGCCGGGCCAGAGCCTCCCGCACCGGCCCGGTCGCCGAACCAAAGGTGATCACCGCGCAGTTGCCCTCACCCTCGAGATCGGCCCAGCGCTCGGCATAGTCACCCTGGGCGATCTTGCGCGCCCGTTTCTCGAGCTGGCGATGGTGGTCGGCCGCTCCACTCGAGGGGATGCCGCGCTCGGTGTGTTCGAGGCTTTCGGCAATGTAGGCGACGCCGCGGGTACCCGGCAGAGCCATCGGCGAAACCCCCGATGGCGTATCAGCGTAGCGCCGGTAGCCGGGTTCGTTGGCCGTCGGCACCAGCCGCTCGGTATTGAAATTGAGTTCGCTCGGGCGGTCGATAACCGCCTGGGTCTGGCCGAAAAACTGGTCGGAAAGCACGATCACCGGAGTCTGCATGGTCTCGGCCAGATGCACCGCCCACTGCGTCGTAGCCAGGCAGTCGGCGATCGAATTCGGCGCCAGCACGACCCGCGGGGCATCTCCGGGCAAACCCCAGAGCGCGAGGTTGAGGTCGCTCTGCTCACTCTTGGCTGGAATCCCGGTTGACGGGCCGCCGCGCATCACATCGACCACCACGATCGGGATCTCGGCAATCACGGCCAGCCCCAGAGCTTCGGTCATCAGCGCCAGCCCGGGGCCGGCGGTTGCGGTGAGCGCCGGAGCGCCGCCGAACGACGCTCCGATGACCATGTTGATCGAAGCCAATTCATCTTCCGCCTGGACCAGGGCGCCGCCGACATCGGGCAGCGCCGAAGCGAGCCACTCCAGCACCTCGGTCGCGGGCGTGATCGGGTAAGCGGCCACAAAGCGCACTCCGCCGCGCACCGCCCCGAACCCGGTGGCCTCGTTGCCCGAGAGCATCCAGCGGCGTTGTGTCACCTCGGCCGGAGTCACCTGCTTGATGCCCGCCGCCGCAGCTGCGGCCTGACCGGCGGAATATCCTTCGCGCGCTGCCGCGACGCTCGCTTCGAGGCGGT
>JAHYJF010000246.1 GCA_019428955.1 Burkholderiaceae bacterium | reverse complement strand
GGATGAACATCGTCGGCGATCGCTTCGGCGCCGGCAAGATGTTCCTGCCGCAGTTGGTCAAGTCGGCGCGGGTGATGAAGCAGGCGGTCGCGCACCTGCTGCCCTACATTGATCTCGACAAGGAACGCATCGCCGCCGCCGGCGGCAGCGTCGCCGCGCGCGGCAAGGTGGTGATCGCCACTGTCAAGGGCGACGTCCACGACATCGGCAAGAACATCGTCGCGGTGGTGCTCCAGTGCAACAACTTCGAAGTGCGCAACATGGGCGTGATGGTGCCGGCGAGCGAGATCCTCGCGCTGGCCAAGGCCGAGAGCGCCGACATGGTGGGTCTCTCGGGCTTGATCACCCCGTCGCTTGAGGAAATGGCCCACGTCGCGCGTGAGATGGAGCGCGATGAATACTTCCGCGCGCGGCGCATTCCGCTGCTGATCGGTGGCGCGACTACCTCGCGGGTTCACACCGCGGTGAAGATCGCGCCGCACTATTCCGGCCCGGTGATCCAGGTGGCCGATGCCTCGCGCTCGGTGCAGGTGGCCCAGAACCTGATTTCGAGCGAGCACCGCGAGCAATATCTCGCCGCGGTGGCGACGGAGTACGACAAGGTCCGTGCCCAGCACGCCGGCAAGAAGGGGCCGGAGATGGTGACCTTGGCGGCGGCGCGAGCCAACAAGGCGCCGATTGCCTGGGGCACCGCGGCCGCCCTCGATCGCGGGTGCGGCTGCGGCCACGTGTCAGGTTCGGCGGGCGCACCCGAGGCCTACGCTCCGCCCCGCCCCAAGTTCATCGGGCGGCGCGAGTTCCGCAACTACGACCTGGCCGAGCTTGCCCGCTTCATCGACTGGCAGCCGTTCTTCCAGACCTGGGACCTGGACGGCAGCTACCCGGCGATCTTCGACGATGATCAGGTGGGCGAAGCAGCGCGTCGCGTATTCGCCGATGCCCAGGCCATGCTGCGCCGCGCGATCGAAGGGCGCTGGCTCAGCGCCAACGCCGTGGTTGGTTTCCTGCCGGCCAATACCGTCGACGACGATGATATCGAGATCTACACCGACGACTCGCGCACCGAGGTGGCCTTCGTGTGGCACAACCAGCGCCAGCAAACGCGCAAGCGCGCAGGCGTCGCCAACAAGTGCCTGGCGGACTTCATCGCGCCCAAGTTCATCGCCGGCCAGCCCTCGGGAATCGCCGATTACATCGGCATGTTCGCGGTTACCACGGGATTGGGCATCGAGCGCAAGGAGGCGGAGTTTCTCGCTGGGCACGATGATTACTCGGCGATCATGCTCAAGGCCATCGCCGACCGGCTCGCCGAGGCCTTCGCCGAGTGCCTGCACCAGCGCGTGCGCCGCGACCTGTGGGGCTACGCTCCCGACGAGGAGCTCTCCAACGACGCGCTGATCGCCGAGAAGTACCGCGGCATCCGGCCCGCGCCGGGCTATCCCGCGTGCCCTGCGCACGAAGTCAAGCGCGCGCTTTTCGAGACGCTGCGCTGCCCCGAGGTCGGCATCACGCTGACCGAGAGCTACGCGATGGCGCCAGCGGCAAGTGTCTCGGGCTTCTATTTCTCGCATCCGCAGGCCGACTACTTCAATGTCGGCCCGATCGGGGCGGATCAGGAACAGGATCTCACGCGGCGCGCCGCGCGTGCGCCGTAGGCGCGGCGGAGAGGATGATGGATCGGTCGGAGAAATTCTGGGACCGGATGGCGGAACGCTATTCGAAGCGAGCCATTTCCGATGTCGCCGCATATGAAAGGAAGTTGCAGGTCACGCGCGAGTACCTGCGGCCCGAGATGGAGGTGTTCGAGT
This sequence comes from Burkholderiaceae bacterium, assembly GCA_019428955.1. GTDB lineage: Bacteria > Pseudomonadota > Gammaproteobacteria > Burkholderiales > Burkholderiaceae_E > JAGXFR01. The sequence continues at coordinate 3,382 of JAHYJF010000246.1, read as the reverse complement.
TCGGTTGCGGCACCGGGTCGATCGCCATCGCCCATGCGCCTTATGTGAGACATATCCAGGCGATCGATGTCTCGTCGAACATGATCGAAATCGCTCGCCGCAAGGCGGACGCGGGGAAGGTCGGCAATGTCCGCTTCGAACGCTCGACGCTCGCGGAATTTCGCGTACCCGATCAACGCTTCGACGCCGTGCTGGGACTCAATGTCCTGCACTTGCTCGCAGACCGGGATGAGGCGATCGCCAGGGTGCGCGCAATGCTCAAGCCGGGTGGCGTTTTCGTCACCAGCACGGCGTGTCTTGGAGATTCGCTGAAATTCCTCCAGGTGATCGCGCCGATCGGGAGATTCCTCGGTTTGATCCCCTTGGTGAAGGTCTTTTCTTCGCGGGAGCTGGAACACAGCCTGACTGCCGCGGGCTTCGAGATCGTCCACCAATGGCAGCCGGCGAAGTATGCCGCGGTGTTCATCGTGGCGAAGAATGCCGGCTAGGGGCGGGTCAGGCGGATCGCAGGCGGGTTTCTAGAACTGCACAACTGGCCGCCTGCCATGGGCAACCGCGGCCGACGTCTCCTGGCGGCCGTTTGCGACGCAAGCGTCGGCGCGTCACCCCTGAGCAGGGATCAACGGAAAGCGTGGCCTGCGGGAAGATCCAGAACCAGGTCCATGACGCTCCGGCGCGCTGGTACTCGCGCGCCAAGGTATCAGGCATCTCCACCTCGCCACGACCCGCCGCCTGGTCTTCGCCCCAGAGAACCCGCGCGCGCGCCAACTGCTCGCGCAGTCCGGGAACCAGGCGTTGCGGCAGCATCACCACCCGATCCTTCTGGCGCTTTCCTTCCCGAATCACAATCGCTCGGCGCTCGAAATCGACATCCTTCACCCGGAGTTGCAGGCCTTCGGAAATGCGCATGCCGGTGCCATGGAGCAATTGGGCGAACAAACGATGCTCCCCATCCAGCCACGTCAGGATCCGCGCCACTTCCTCCCGACCCAGGACCACCGGCAGCCGCCGCGGGCTGCGCGGTCGACCGATTGCGGCCATCCACGGAAGATCGACCCCCAGCACCTTGCCATAGAGGAAGAGCAAGGCCGACAGCGCCTGCTTGTGGGTCGATGCCGACACCTTGCGCGAAGTGACCAGCCAGGACAGAAACGCCTCGACCTCCGGCCCTCCCATGCCGGCCGGATGCTGGGTTTCATCGCTGTTTCGTGCTGGATGAAAACCCGGTCTATCGAGCACAACCGGTGCGGACAAGAGAGCTCTTGACCTGGGCTGTCGCTAAGTTAGAGAGACCCGAGCGGGCGATACCGGGCGATTCCGTCGCCACGTATCACGTTAGGCTTCACAGACAAGATCGCGCGACAATACCGGCTGTTTCAGCTAGGAGTAAAGCTATGGAGTTAACTGCCGTTCTCACACATGCAGAAGAAGGCGGGTATGTGGCACTGAATCCCGAAACCGGCACCACCACGCAAGGCGAGACCGTCGAAGAGGCGGTCGCGAACCTGCAGGAGGCTACTGCCCTGTACCTTTCCGAGTTTCCCATGGCCTCCCTGGGCCACCCAGTAGTCACCACGTTCACAGTGACTGAGCCGGCACATGCCTAATTTGCCGCATGTCTCAGGCGCCGAAATTCAGCGCGCCCTTGAGCGACTCGGGTTCCATAAGGCACGCCAAAGCGGAAGCCATGTAGTCATGAAGCGCGATGCTAAAGGTTGCGTCGTTCCGATGCACGGCGAGGTCAAGATTGGCACCCTCGCTGGTCTTCTCCGTCAGGCCGAGGTTACGCCGGAAGAATTCATGCTCGCGCTGCGAAAGTGACGCCCAACCCTTCCATCGAGCGGACAGTTTCCGGCAGGCTTCGCGTGCCTCCAACTGCCGCTCATGTCAAGCGTTGATATGGCATCAGAATCCACCTGTGTTGCGCTCAGTACCGTCTCCCGGTACCATGCGCACATGAAGCGCGCGCATCAGAAGACCCTGGAAGCAGTCTTCGCACACCCGACCAGCGCGAACATCGCCTGGAAAGACATCGAAGCACTTCTGAGTAAGCTTGGTGCGGAAGTCAGCGAACGCGAAGGTAGTCGCGTCGCAGTCGTGCTGTTCAACGAAGTTCGCGTCTTCCACAGACCACATCCGTCGCCAAAGACAGACAAGGGCGCAGTGGTGTCAGTGAAGAGGTGGCTCGAGCAACATGGAGTGAAGCCATGAACGTGATGACGGTAGACGGATATAACGCAAAGATCGAGTACGACCCGGAAATTGACATGTTTAGAGGAGAGATTCTCGGTCTCACTGGCGGTGCCGACTTCTATGGCAAGACGCCGAAGGAGCTCAGAGCAGAGTTCAAGAAGTCCTTGGCGGTCTTTCTTGAGGTCTGCAAAGAGAAGGGAATCGAGCCGCGCCGCAGCTACTCTGGAAAGTTCAACCTTCGCATTCCACCGGAGCTGCATGAAAGGCTTGCCATCGCTGCACAGGCTGAGGGCAAGAGCATCAACACACTCGCTCAAGAAGCACTCGCTCAACGCCTCGCGGCCTGATGCCTAACCCTTCGCTCAAGCGGACACGCACCGGCATTCGGTCAGCGTGGTCCATTTCATGGTGCCACGCTGCCCGCCTGCCGGTGCGTGCCGCTTAGCTCAGACGTTCGGCTACTTCATTTCATTCACAATGCGAGCTGCAACCTTAGTCTTGCCGACTGCTGGTTCTAATTGACAAAGAGATTTGGCTGGGTGCTCTCATGCGCGACTTGAAGCTGAGCAGGGCCTTCACCCTGATGGAGTCGGGGCCGGTGGTCCTGGTGACCACCAATGATGGTGGGAGCGACAACATCATGACCATCTCGTGGACCATGGTGGTGGCTTTCACGCCGCTGTTCGCGATCACCACGGGCGCATGGAATCACTCCTTCGCTGCGTTGCGAAGGACCAAGGAATGCGTCATCGCCGTGCCCGCCGTGGACCTGCTCGACAAGGTGGTCGGCATCGGAACGTGCTCCGGGGCAGACACCGACAAGTTTGCGAAGTTCAGGCTCACGGCGGTGCCGGGCAAGGTCGTCAAGGCGCCCCTGATCAAGGAGTGCGTCGCCAACATCGAGTGCAGGGTTGTCGACATCGTGCGCAAGCACAACATCGTCGTGCTGGAGGGGCTGGCGGCATATGTCGCTCAGGCGCGCAAGGAGAAGCGCACGATTCATGCGGTTGGCGACGGAACTTTCATCGTCGACGGGCGCAAGTTCGATCGCCGGAAGATGATGGCCGCCAGGATTCCATCCGGTGTCTAGCCGGCAGTCGCCATGCCAGGCAGCGCTTGCGCACCATAGCTGTCCGCTATGCGGTGGCCCGAACGCGTGCGCCGCGGCCGCTACCGGCAGCACCGCAGT
>JAHYJF010000245.1 GCA_019428955.1 Burkholderiaceae bacterium | reverse complement strand
TTGTGGGCGATCTCTTCCTCGAGCTGCCCCGGACCCCAGCCGGCATAGCCGAGCGTGACCAGGAGCCGGTCCGGCCCGGTTCCGGCGGCGACCGCCTCGAGCACGTCCTTGGAAGAAGTCAGCCCGATACCGCCGCCGACGTCGACGGTTGAACTCCAGGCGCCCACCGGCTGGTGCAGCACGAAGCCCCGGTCGACTTGCACCGGGCCGCCGAAGAACACCCTGGACTTGGCCAGGGGAGCGGTCTCGAGCTTGAGGTCGATGCGCTCGAACAGGGTGCCCAGGTCGATGTCCATCGGCCGGTTGATGACCAGTCCGAGGGCGCCCTTGTCGCTATGTTCGGCGACAAATACCACGGTGTCGCCAAAATTAGGGTCGGCCATGCTCGGCATGGCGATCAGGAAATGATTACTTAAATCGGCAGACTCGTGCGCCATGGAGCAATTGTAGATCCCCCGCGGGGAACCGCAAAATCACCTCTTCAGGATGCGGCACGCTGGACCTCGGCCGCCTTGATCAGCCGTCGGATGTGGCCCATCAGCTCCTCGTCGCGATAGGGCTTGCCGAGGAAGACGTCGACGCCCAGTTCCAGCGCCCGCCCGCGATGTTTCTCGGCGGTGCGCGAGGTGATCATCACGATCGGCGCCTCGGCGGTGCGGGGGTCGCCGCGCAGTGCACTGGTCAGGTCGAACCCGTCCATCCGCGGCATCTCGATATCCACCAGGAACACATCGGGCAACACGTCTTCGGTCTGGCGCAGGGCGTCGAGTCCGTCCTTGGCCAGCAATACCGCAAAACCTTCGCGCTTGAGCAGCCGCTCGGTGACCTTGCGGACGGTGAGCGAATCGTCGACCACCATCACGGTCGGCGGTGCCACCTCCAGCGCCGGCGTGCCAGGCACCATCGCAGCGTCGTTCACGACGCCCTGGACTACCTGCTGCGCCAGCAGCCCGGGGTTGAGAATCAGCACGATGTCGCCGTTGCCCATGACCGTGGCACCGGAAACCCCGCGCACGCGCGCGACCTGCCGGCCGACGTTCTTGACCACCACTTCCTGGTTGCGACCGACCGAGTCGACGTGCACCGCAATGCGCTGGCCCGCCGAGTGCAGGACTACAACCTGCGAATAGTGCTGTGCGACCGGGCGCAGGTCGGGCGCATCGACCAGTGTCGCCAGGTAGTAGAGCGGCACCCGGGCTCCCTGCCACTCGATCGCGCCATCCTTGTAGGCCTGCGCCAGCGCCTGCGGGCGCAGTTGCAGCACCTGCTCGAAGCTGGTCGACGGGACGGCATACTGGAGCGGGCCGACGGTCACTATCACCACCTGCGAGATCGCCAAGGTCAACGGGAGATGGATGGTGAAGCTGGTCCCGGTACCACGGCCCGAATCAATGGTGATCCGGCCGCCGAGCGCCGAGACTTCCTCGTCGACCACGTTCAGTCCGACCCCGCGGCCGCTGATCTCGTTGACTTCGGTCTGGGTCGAGAACCCCGGCATCAGGATCATCCCCGCCAGGGTCGCGTCGTTGAGCAACTGCTCGCGGCGCGCCAGCCCAACCTCGATCGCCCGTTCGCGGATTCTCTCGAAATTAAGCCCGGCACCGTCGTCGGCGAACAGCAGCATCACTTCATTGCCTTCCTGGCGCACCTCGATGGTGATCTCGCCGGTCTCCGGCTTGCCTGCCGCGGCCCGTGCCTCGGGAGCTTCGATGCCGTGCGCCACCGAGTTGCGCAGCAGGTGCTCGATCGGCGCCGCCATGCGCTCGAGAACGCCGCGATCGAGTTCGACCCCCCCTCCGGTGATTTCCAGGGTGACCCGTTTGCCGAGCTGCTTGGCAGTCTGGCGAACCACGCGGTACATCCGGTCGGAAGCCGAGCCGAAAGGCACCATCCGCACCCGCATCAGGTCGTGCTGAAGTTCGCGCAGCACCCGGCCCTGGCGCAGCAGGTCCTGGCTGGCCTCGTCGAGGCTGCGAAACGCCCCCTGCTGCACCGTGGCCACGTCATTGACCGACTCGGCCAGCATCCTGGTGAGTTCCTGCAGGCGGGTGAAACGGTCGAATTCAAGCGGATCGAAGTCGCCCTGGCTCTCGCGCTGCTGCGCGAGCCGCGCCTGGATCTGGGTTTCGGCCTGAATCTCGATCTCGCGCAATTGCGAGCGCAAGCGGGCAACGTTCTCGGCGAGGTCGCCCAGCGACTGGCGCAGCGAGCCCATCGAATTGTCGATCCTTGAGCGCGCGATCGAGACTTCGCCGGCCTGGTTGACCAGGTCGTCGAGAGTGTCGGCGCGCACCCGCACCAGCGGCTGCTGCGGCTGGGCGGCGCCGGGGCACGACGCCGCATCGCTCGCGCTCGTAAGGGACGATTCGAGCGCTTGGGAAGATGTTGACTCGACTGGGGCTGCCTCGAGTGCGGTCTGGCAATCGGCTCCAGGTTCGGGCTGCCCGGCCAGCGGCGCGGGCACCGCGGCAACGCTGCTGGCAGCAGCCAATTCCGGCGGCACCGATCCCGGTCTCGCGATCGACTCGAACAGCACCATCAATTCATCGTGACGGGTGATAAGCGCCTCGATGAGCTCTGGTGCGGCCTCCTCGGGTGCGGCCACCGCCTCGACGTTGGCCTCGAGTTCATGGACCCTCTGGCCCAGCGTCATGGCACCGGCCATCCGGGCGCTGCCCTTGACGGTGTGCAGGGCGCGCATCACCCATTGGGCAAGACCGCGATCGAGCGGGCGCGCGCGCCAGTCGAGCAGGTGTTCCCCGACCGCGGGAAGCCACTCTTCGGCTTCCTCTACAAAGATCGGCAGCAGGTCGAGATCGAATTCATCGATGCAAACCGGACCCTCGGGTGCCGCCTCGGCGGCGCGTTCGGTCACCGCGGCCAGCGCACCGGCGCTGCCGGCTGATTGAGCCTGGTTCCAACGACCGGCCAGAGTGCGCGCCAGCAGCAAGGTCTCGGGCTCGTCGCTGGGCATGGCGCCGGCGGCGAACTGGTGCAACATGGCCTGCAGGCGCTCAACCAGCTGCCAATAGTCGGCGCGGTCTTCGGGACTGGTGCCGACGCCAGAAGCCGCCTGGGAGGTCAGGAAACTTTCGATCAGTTCCGCCACCTCATGCACCTGTGCCAGCCCGACGACGCTCGCGCTGCCCTTGAGGGTATGCGCGCAGCGTTGTGCTTCCTCGCCGGCAGGACGAAGCGGCGAGCTGTGCCATTCGTCGGCGTCGGCCAGCAGGGTTGCCAGGCTCTCGTCTGACTCGGCCAGGAAGACCCGGTAGAGCTTCTCGCGGATGGGTCGCCCGCCAATCAGCAGGTCGCGCTGCCGCTGCTCAGGCGATTCCTCGGACCAGGTGGAATCGATTTCGCGACCCATGTCGACGATCGGGCGCACGTTGAGCGAGTTTGCGTCGAGGTCGAGATACTCTGCGCCGCCCAGCTCCAGCAACGAGCGTTGGGCGTCCATGTCGGCCGCCGGCTCGACGATTTCGATGGTCTCGAAATCGCTCGCATCAGCGGTCTCGAACGACAACATGTCTGGCGTCGCGTCGCTCCATTCGCTCGAGATATCGGAGCCGTCGTCGGCCGAGTCAGCGACCAACTCGCCGCGTGCCGTTGCTGGCAGCCGAGCGGTATCGCGCAGGGTTCCGGCAGCGGCGATAAGTTCCGCCGCATCTTCGCCCCAGGGCGTGCCCTGCTCGATTCCGACCAGCCAGGAACTGAACACCGAGTGCGACCGGTCAAGCAGTCCGAACAGGTCCTGGTCGGCGGTGCGGGACTCGGCCAGACAGAGGTTTAACACCTGCTCGACCGCCCATGCGGCCTCGCCGAACAGCCCCAGGCCGACCATGCGGCTCGAGCCCTTGAGGGTGTGGAACGAGCGCCTGAGCGTCGTGACCAGATCCTGATCGGAGGGCAACTCGGCGAGCGCTGCAGCTTCGCGCTCGACGGTCTCGAGCACTTCGCGCGCTTCAGCGAGGAAGACCTGCAACAGCTCGGAGTCGAACGCCGCACCGATCGAACCCTGGCTGATGGCCGCGGGCTCGGGCTCGGTGACCGCCTTGATTTCGAGTGAACCCGACTCGTCGAGTGGCGTCTCCGGCTGCTCGTCAAGGTAGGACTGTGGACCGAACTCGGCCGGCGCCATGGCATGAACGACCGGCGCGGACCATCCGGCGTCGAGGTCCGAGGCGGGGAATCCCTCGCCCGAAGCGTCGATCATCCGGGCCCTGAAATGCCCGCTCTCGCCGTCAAGGTGATAGCTCGCCGCCTCACGGCCGGGATTGCGCAGATCCTCGATGAAGAATCCCAGCGCGCCGACGTCCAGCGCCAGCGCCTCGCATTCGCCCGATTCCGGCGTCTCTTCCCTTTGGTTGAATTCCTCGATCCTGCCGCGGATCGCGTCGGCCGCGGCGGAAGCCTCGATGCAATCGAGCAGACGCAAGGCGCCGCCAACCTGGCGAATCTCGCCAATCGCGGCCTCGAGGCCGGTGCGCTTCGCGGGATCTCGGAAATAGGCGTCGAGCATCTTCTCGACGCTGCGCAGGTTGACCAGCAATTCGCCAACGAACGCCGCCATGGTCCGCCGCTCATGGGTTGAGGCGGCCAGTTCGTGAAGCCAGCTTGGCATCGCCGACAAGGTGTCGCCGGCAACGATGGCCGTGAGTCGTGAGGCCATCTCGCGGCTGCGCGCGTCGGTGCCGGCGAACTCGCGCAGCCCGGCCTCGAGCGCCGCCTCGGAAAACAGCAACGCCATCGCCACTTCGATGCCGAGCGTTTCGTCGATTTGTTCCTTGGAATCGGCCTGAACACGCCCGGCATTCAAGACAGCCTGGGCGAGCTCGACCATGCCGGGAATGCCGAAATCAGCGATCGCGCTGGCGTACTCTTCGAGCGCCGCCACGAAGACCGCAATTTCATTGACCTGGCCGCGCGCGGCGCGATCCCAGGCGCCGGTCGCGCGCACCAGCGCTGCGCCCGCGCGAGCGCGCAACTTGCGTTCGACCGCACCGTAGCGGGGAACCTCGAAATCTGCCGGCACCGTGCCGGCGAGCGCAAAGGCGCTGCGCACCTGCGCCACCAATGAGCTGCCGCCCTGCGAGCGGGCGAGCGCGAACAGCGCATCGCGCAACAG
>JAHYJF010000244.1 GCA_019428955.1 Burkholderiaceae bacterium | reverse complement strand
CCACCCCCGGGCATCCAACCGCCGTCCTCTGATTCGCTCCATCGCCTGCTCCCGTCGTGTGAACTGGAGCAACATTCTCCGCGGTAGCGCGCAGAAATGAAGAACGCCGGCTGGTTACCGGTTACGCTTCGGCGTCAAAGATGTCCGTCCAAGAAAACTCCACCCGGGCACCCCACGAAGCCGCTGTCCGTCGCCATCGGCAATCGGCTGCCCAGACTGTTCGAACAGGTCGATCAGATCAAGCAGCGACTGTGTCGGCAGGGGCTTCGACGACATGGCCGATCTCCTTCACCAGATGCCATTTGGCCAGCAGTCGGTCGCACAGCGCCCGATCCTTTTCCCGCTTGGTCTTGATGTTGCACTTGTTGTCGTCGCGCAGGATCACGGTAATCGTCCGTGCGCGGTCCTTGCCGACCTTTTTCAGCTTGATGGACAGCTTGGCGTAGTTGAGGTGGTGATCGCGGAAGTCGAAGGCGGGGCCGATCAACGACCGGGCGGCCGCGTAGATGTCATCGACGTCCTTGGTCCAGATCTTCACCAGGAGCGACCGCCCATTGCCGGCGGCGTAGCCGAGCTCGACGACCTTGACGAACGCAACCGGCTCGCCGGACAAGTCGAAATTTCGCAGCGCCGCCAGGCTCTGGTAGTCATATTGCTTGAGCGGGATCTTCTCGCCGGTGATGGGCGATTTCAGCAGGGAGTCGGCCACAATGCGCGCCAACGCTTCGCGACCCGCCGTGTCTTTCGACAGCACCTCCAGGTGCCCATTGGCCGGCTCGTAAGTGATGTGCGAAGACACCGCTCGGATCACCTCCTGGGGCACCAATTCGCTGGCCTGCACGCAGTCGATGATTTCCGGTGGGCGGTTGTGATGGATGCTGATCTGGTACAGATCCACGTCCTCGCCGGTCTGCGTGTCGGGCCGGAGGCGTTTGAAGATCTGGATCGCAACCGCGTCATCGGAGCCCCCGAGTTGCTGGGCGACGGTCTGGTGGAACGCCGCCTTGGACGCCGCGTCGTCGAGTACCGCCAGGCTGGCAGGTGCCATGAAACCGGAGTAGCAGGAGGCGCTTTGCCGGAACACGTCGGCCTGTCGGGCGTTGAGGGCTTCCTCGAAGATCACGGGTTCATTGACGTGCAGCCATAGCGCCCGCTCGTACTGGTTCGGAATCGCGGCGAAGGTTTCCCGGGCGGCGTCATCGAAGATGTCGTCCTTGAAGCCGTCGATGACGTCCTGGCCGGCGCCGTCCGACAGCAGCACGATCCGTTCGGCCACTTCTTCGATCCTCTGCCGCTCGCCCACCCCAAGAGCCGCGACCACAGCTTCCATCTGTTCACGCTGCTCTTTCTTGGGCTTCTTGGCGTCCACATCCGGCATGGCCAGACCGAATTCATCCACCATGAATTCACGGAACACCGCCGGCGGCAGGTGGCCCAGGAGCTTGCTCAGGTTTTCTGCATCGTTCATCTACTTACCCCTCAAAGGTTTGGATCGGCTTGTTATCAGCCTCGACGGCCCCTTCTTCTTGTTGGGGTGTGCAGACCGATGGCGTTCGGTGTACCGAACGATTCGGATTGTCGCGGAGCGGTTAGGGGTTTGTCAAGCAGGTACGAAAACGTTCGGCGTAGTGGTATTATTTTCGGATTGAAACCAACAAATGAGGAAATACCGGTGCCATCGCCCCTGGGGGACAAGATCCGCGCATTGCGGAAGCAAAAGAAGCTCAGCCTGGAACAGTTGGCCGAACTGACCGACTCCAGCAAGAGCTACATCTGGGAACTGGAAAACAAAGACGATCCGAAACCATCGGCCGAGAAGATCGGCAAGATTGCCACCGTCCTCGAGGTCACCACGGAGTTCCTGCTGACCGAGTCGGCAACCACCCCGGACGAGGAAGTGCTCGACGAGGCCTTCTTCCGTAAGTACAAGAACATGTCCGAGCCGGACAAGAAGAAGATCCGCAAGATCCTCGATGCCTGGGAAGATGAATGACGGACGCGAAAAAGCCCATGGCCGAGGCCAACCGCATCTCGTCCATGCTCAACACGGTTCTCGGTGCGGATCGCTTTCCGGTCAAGGTTGACGAGCTGGCGTTGGAGTATTCTCGCCAGTGCTTTGCAGACTCGCCGATCGACACGGTTCGGGGCGAGGATCTCGACGGTTTTGATGGTCTGCTGAAGGCCAACAAGGCGCGCTCGAAGTGGCTGGTCCTCTACAACAGTGCCACCCCGTCAGAAGGCAGAAAGCGCTTCACGATCGCGCATGAGTTCGGCCACTACATCCTGCACCGTCACCAGCAGGACCTCTTCGAATGCGGCGACGACGACATCGAGACGGGAGACAACAACGAGCGCGACATCGAGGCAGAGGCGGATTTGTTTGCTTCGACCCTGCTGATGCCGCTGGACGACTTCCGGCGGCAGGTGGACGGTCAACCGGTCAGTTTCGATCTGCTCGGCCACTGCGCCGACCGCTATGGGGTATCGCTGACAGCTGCTGCCCTGCGCTGGACCGAGATCGCGCCCAAACGAGCGGTGCTCGTGGCCAGCCGCGACGATCACATGCTGTGGGCCAAATCGAACAAGGCGGCCCTCAAGTCCGGCGCCTACTTCGCGACGCGCAAGAACACCATCGAGCTGCTGCACGACGCGTTGGCGCACAGCTACAACGCTTTTGATATTGCCGACACTCGAACGGGGCGTGCCCAGTCCTGGTTTGCCCGTGAACCTGCCAGCATGCCGGTCACGGAAATGATGCGCGTCGCGGGTCAGTACGACTACACACTGACCTTGCTACTGCTGCCCGAGGCCGAGTGGCAGGGAGCGCGGCACGATGATGAGGAACCGGAGGAAGACACTTACGACCGCTTCATCCGCAACGGCCAGTACCCGGTGCGATAGCTCATGGTGGATCGATCATGAGCGCCCACAAGTGGCAATTCGCTTCCCGTTTCCGCCGGCATGCATTTGGCTGGCGCTCCGACACGCCGGTACAGCGGATCAAGGAAGCCATCACGGAGATCAAGCAGGTCGCCCGCAAGGAGCCTGTAATCGCAGCTGAGGGAGCCATCACCCTGCTGGAAAAGCTCTCGCCGGCGCTGGAACAGGTGGACAGTTCATCGGGCGCACTGGGTTCGGCCGTCAACAAGGCCATCGATAGCCTGGTACCCATCATCGTCAAGGCTGACGTCGAGCCGAAGCTGCGACAACGCTGGCTCGAACGCTTGTGGCAAGCGCTGCAGGACGACGAGATGCCCTACATCGAACTGCTCGGCGATTATTGGGGCGAGTTGTGCGTAACGCCGGAACTGGCGTCGCACTGGGCCGATGAGTTTTTGCCGGTCGTCGAGAGCGTGTGGAGCCCGAAGGCATCCGGACATGGATTCTTCAAAGGCACCAGCGCTTGCCTGGCATCGATGTGCGTGGCGGGCCGCCACCAGGAACTGTTGGCGTTGCTCGACAAGGCGCCGTTCAAGTGGTGGCACGATCGGCGCTGGGGTGTGAAAGCGTTGTCGGCGATGGGCAGGAAGGCGGAGGCGATCCGCTACGCCGAGGAGTCGCGCGGTATCAATGATCCTGGCTGGCAGATTGCCCAGGCCTGCGAAGAGATCCTGCTGTCCTCCGGTTTGCTCGACGAGGCCTACCGACGCTATGCCATCGAGGCAAATCAGGGCACAACGAATCTGGCAACGTTTCGCGCCATCGCCAAGAAGTATCCCCACAAGCAGCCGGAAGAGATCCTACGCGACCTGGTGGCCAGCACGCCTGGGGCCGAGGGCAAGTGGTTCGCCGCTGCCAAGGATGCGGGCCTGTTTGATGTGGCGATCGAGCTGGGTACGCGCAGCCCGACCGATCCATGCACGCTGACACGCGCTGCCCGTGACTACGCCGAGAAGCAGCCAGCATTCGCGCTGGCGGCGGGACTGGCTGCACTGCATTGGATCTCGCGCGGCCACGGTTACGAGATCACCGGCGGTGATGTGCTCGATGCGTATGCGGCGGTGATGCAGGCGGCCGCCGGCGCGGGTGTGCCTGCCCATCGCATCAACGAGCAGATCCGGGCGATGACCGTCGGTGCGCAGCCCGGAAACTCGCTTATGAGTACGATCCTCGCGCGTCATTTGTCGAGCTGAACGGGACCCGCTTTCCGCAATAGCCCGCACCAGCCCGCACGCATCCGAAACTCCCTCATGGTGTCGGCGGCGGTCCATCCGGACAATTTCACTGCATGTGATTTTGACGGAAAGGACTGCTACCAATGCACCAAATCAACCATCTACCGCCCGAGCGGATGACGCCGGAGCAGCGTCGCCACGAGATCGCGTCACTGCTGGCCAACGGCCTGGCCCGTCTGCGTATCAGCGGTGCAGAACAGTCCGCACACATCGCCGAAGCGAGCGAGTTTGAGCTTGGCTTATCTGGCAACCAGCGCGTTCATTCAGACCCCGTCAACAAGACAACTACGGATTCCAAATGAGCACGTCATTTTCAACGCCGCCATCGGTGGCAGCACAAATCGCCAGGTTGCCCGAGTTGCCCATGGCAGAGATCCGGGCCCTCTGGCAGAAGTTGGTCGGCGGCGACACGCCCACCCACAACCGCCAGTTCCTAGAACGCCGCATTGCCTACCGGCTGCAGGAGGCAGAGTTCCGCAAAGTCGACGCGAACCTGCTGGATCGCAATCAGCGCCGCATCGAATCCCTGGTGGAAACCGGCAAGGTGAAAAAGCGCGACCGCGATTACCGTCCGGCCGCCGGCACTGTGCTGGTCCGAGAATACAAAGGCGTCGAGTACCGGGTGATCGCAACCGCCGATGGCCATTACGACTTCCACGGCCGCATGTTCCCGAGCCTCTCGATGATCGCCCGTGAGATCACTGGCATGCGCTGGTCGGGGCCGTTGTTCTTTGGGCTCAGGCCGCCATCCAATGCCAAGACCAAGCCGTCCATCAAGAAGCGAGGTGGACGATGAGCGACGTTTTGAAGCGCCGCATGCGCTGCGCGGTCTATACGCGCAAGTCCACCGACGAAGGACTCGACCAGGAATACAACTCCATCGATGCCCAGCGCGACGCCGGTCATGCCTACCTCGCCAGCCAGCGCGCCGAGGGCTGGATTCCAGTAGCCGACGACTACGACGATCCCGCCTTCTCGGGCGGCAACATGGAACGTCCGGCGCTGCGCCGCATGATGGCGGACATCGAG
>JAHYJF010000243.1 GCA_019428955.1 Burkholderiaceae bacterium | reverse complement strand
CATCTCGAAGCGCAGCCGAAAGCCGGCGATCTGCACGACATCGTTTTCCGACAGCGGTCCGAACTCGACGAAGCGTTCGCCGTTTATGGTGCTGCCCCCGAGGCTGCCGCAATCGACGATCTTGACGCCGTGCTCCAGCCGATGGAGTTCGGCATGGGCCCTGGCCACGCGCCAGTTGGCGAGCATCACCGCGCAATTGCGGTCGCGCCCGATGCGACACGGGAAGCCGGTGAGCTGGACGATTCGTGCCGGTTCCCCGGCTGATTCGATGATGACGGTGTCCATCTCAATTCTCCGCGCGCACCCGCTCGCGACCGGCGGCGACCCGTTCCTCAACCGCGCCCAACTCCGCCCGGCTGGCGGCGCTGCCGGCATCGACGAAGCGCGGCGTGATGAAGACGTACAGGTCGCTGACCTGCTCGCGAAACTGGCGCGAACGAAACAGGGCGCCGAGGATCGGCAGGTCGCCAAGGCCCGGGACCTTGTCGATGCTGCGCGCGCTCTCGTCGCTGACCAGTCCGGCGATCACCAGGGTCTCGTTCTCGCGCAGGTTTACTTCGGTCTCGGCGCGGCGCTTGAGCAGCCCCGGGACCTCGCGGACCATCACCTCGAAGTTGACCGCCGAAATCTCGGCGGCGATCTTGGCGGCGATCACGCCGCTGGCGCTGGCTTGCGGACTGATTTCGAACTTGACGCCATATTCCTTGAACATCACCGAGACGGCGCCGTTGCCGCCGGTGTAGGGGATCGGCAATTCGCCACCGGCGACGAAGCGCGCCGAGCCACCGCTGCGACACGACAACCGCGGTTCGGCGAGGATCACCGCATCGCCGTTCTGGACCATGAACTGGAGCATGGAGCTGACCGAGCTGGCGATACCCAGCCCGGTGGAGAACGCCGGCACCCGGGGGCGCAGTTCGTAACCACTCGCGCCACCGGCGCCATCGGGCAGGAAAGTTGCACCGCGTTGCAGGTCACCGATCAGTCCGAAAGCCGGGCCAGCGGCGCTGGTGCTCCACTTGACCCCGATGTGGTCCATGGCACTGCGCTTGACCTCGACCATGCGCACGTCCATCTCGATCATCCGCTCGACGCCCAGCTTGCTGACCAGGTTGACGATCTGGGGCACGCGCTTGGTGATCTCCGCGAGCCGCGCGGACTGCTCCTCGGAGATGTTGCCGCCGTCGACCACCACCCGATCGCCCACCAGCCGCGCGCTGACCCCCGAGTGCTCGCCGAGCATCGCCCTGACTTCGACGAGCAGTCGCTCGCCATCGGCTGCGCCGACGTTGATCACATAGGTTCGTTCCTCACCGCTCTTGGTCCAGACGTGCAGCGTGCTTTGGCCCGGCTGCTCGGCAATCACCAGGACCTGGCGCTCGTCGAGCGCGGTGGCCTGGATGACACGACCGTTGCCGACCGCGATGCGCCGCACGGCGCCTTCGTCGAGCACCCGCGCCTGCCCGACGTAGAGATTCATCGTGCGCTTGGCCTGCCCCGTTACGGCCGCAACAGTTTCAGCCGACAGCTCGGGCAGGAAGCCGGCTTCCGGAATTTCCGGAACTCCCTGGGCCAGGGCACTGGCGGCGAAAACAGTTGCGATGGCGAGCGCCATGATCAGCCGAGCCGATCGGGCAAGCTGGCACGAAGCGATTGATTTCATTGCGAATCCTTGAGCGGGAGAGCGATGACTGGCATGGGTGTGGGCATAGTCGCGGCCATCGGCGTGGCGATCGGTCCGGGGATGGGCGTGGACTCCGGCCTCGGCGCGGGTTCTGGCCTGGGCGCGGGCTCCGGCCTCGGGGCGGCGGTTGCGAGCCCGGTGACCGGGACCGTGGACTTGAGCGTCCCGCGACCACCGATGATGATTTCCGGACCCGATTCGACCGGCGCGAGCGGCTCTGGCGCGGCCATTCCCAGCAGCCCCGGCAGGTCGAGCACGCGCCGCACCAGCGCAGCGCGATCCTCAGGGTTGCGCAGCATCGCGGTCAGCTTGCCGCCGCGCTGGGCAACGATCAGGCGCTGGGCCTCTTCGGGCGATGCCTCGACGGTAATGGTGGTGAAGCTGCGTCGCAGCCGGGGATCGTCGCCGCCCGGTCGGACCTGGCGGCCGGTCGCCAGCACCAGCAGGTCCTGCATCAACGGTGCGGTCGCTTCCGGAAGCAGTTGTGCCGCGCCCTGCCCCGGCGGCCGGACCGAAAGGAACAGGTCGATCCGGTCGCCGGGCTGGAGCATCCCCGAGACCGAGTTGATTTCGTCGACTGCGATGGTCAGCGCCCGGATTCCTGGCCTGATCTTCGACGAGAAGGTCGCCACGTCGGCGCCGGCAATCGCTCCCTGGATCAGCACCTCGCCGGCGCGCATCGGCGACGTCAGCCGCGCCCCGACGAAACCTTCGAACTGTCCGGGTTGCAGCGCCGTACTGGCGACGTATTCGGCCGGGATCCGGCGCAGCGCCATCGAATCCGCGCTGACGATCTCACCAGCGTCGAGATTGCGTTTGGCGACCACCACCTCGGCCATGTCCTGGGTCGGCCGCAGCAACTCGCGTTCGCGCGCGAGGTATTCGGCGATATAGCCGCGCGCGGCCAACGTCGCCAGGGCGCCGAAGGCGAGGGCCGCAGCAAAGAGCAGTGCGGTGCGATGACGCTGGAGAAAGGCGAGCGCTTTCATGGTCGGGACATGGCCTCCGTATAGGACTGGTAACGCTGCCCGAGCGCATCGAAAACACGCTGCAGCGGACTGCTGGGACCGACGGCCAGAACCATGACGGTGAGACCAACGATGAGCAGGTACTCGACCAGCGACTGGCCGTGTTGGTGAACCTTCATGGCTTTTCCTCACTGAGGTGGAGCACGATCGCGCTCTTGGCGGCGCGCCGCTCGATGGTGACCACCAGTTCGGCAGCGCCCGCCCTGGCCTCTGCCCCGGCGCTGGCCGCGCGGCTGACACTGGCCCGGTCGTTCTCAGGCGCCGAATCGCGGCGTCCACTCTTGCGATAGAAGGCCACGTCGAGTTCACCGTTCGAGCGCGCCGCTTCCATCACCGGCCGGCGGGTGAACCCTAGTGCCCGGGCGCGTGCCGCCACCTCGCGGGCCAGCTCGCCCACCGCCATTGCCGACAAGGCGACGGTGGTGACGACCACCCGCGCGCCCTCGCGGCTGACCAGCTGCTCGATGGTGGTGGCGCCAGCGGGCAGCAGGCGCTTGGGGTGGTTGGCGATCCTGACAACCACTGGCTGCAGGCTCCAGCGGCTGATCAACCCGGTGCTGGTGCCGCCGTCCTCATCACGCAACTGGATCGTCTCGACCTTACCGGAAACGATTCGCGACACTATCTGCCAGGGGCCGCTGTCGCGTCGCACCACGTCGCGGGTGCCGGCAGCCCGCCACGCGCTGGCGATGCTCTCGGCCGCTTGCCGCGCATCACCGCTGGCAGCGAAGCGCGCCGTGCTGACCTCCCGTCCGCCCATCACGGCGCCCGGCAGCACCATTTCGAGGCCGCTCACCGCGATGGGCGGACGGAGCAATTCGGCCGCTGTTGACGGCAGGGCCAGCAATAACGCCAGCAGCAGGGCGGCGCGGCTCATCATGGCCCCACCCGATCGGGCGGCAGGAGCGAGACGTCGCTGTGGTGGTAGCGCAAGCTCCCGGCCTGGGCCTCCAGGCTCAGCATCCCCATCAGCTCGATCGACCACAGGGTTAGCTGGTACGCGAGCGGTTGCGCCGCTTCGTGGACCGGATCGAGGCGCTCACCCAACGCCACCCGGCTCTCGAGCGTATCCGGAGCAGGCCCGAGGGCGCGCGCGGCGCTCCAGTCATCGGTCAGGATCGCGGTGTGGGCGCTAAACGTCAGCCCCATGGTCTCGAAGGACCGCGCCGCCAACGGCGCCACGCCCGGCAGGCTGGCCTCTACCCGGGTGTCGACCAGGCCGGCGCGCAACGCCAGTCCGAAACGGCCCGGCCCGGCCAGCGAATCGAGCAACGAAACTGCGTTGCCGAAACGCGACTGCCCCTGGCCAATGGCAACGCTGCCGCCGGCATCGAAGCTGCTCCACTCGAAGCCTGCGCGAACGGCGCCGAGATCGGGCAGCAACTGCCGACCACCGGCCGCGGTCCAAAGCGGTTGCGCCTGGTCGGCACTGAGCGCTCCGGCTACGCCGGGGGCGCTGGTGATCGGACGATCGCCGCGCGTGAAATGACGCTCCCGAATCTCGGCCACCAGTCGTTCCTGGCCGGTGCGCTCGGCGCACTCCTGCGGGCGCACCGTGCATTCGAAGGCCAGGGTGCGCGAGGCCGAGATTGCGGCCATCTGAAGCGACTGGTATTTGCCCAGCATGACGATCAGCGCCGCCAGTGGCACCAGGACCAGTGCCGCCACCAGCGCCTCGGTCAGCGCCTGGCCGCGGCTGCGCCGGGGCTCAGTGAACATATGATTCCGCCGCCTGGCGCTGGGCAGCGCTCGGCTCGGCCAGCCGCGCCTGCCAAAAGGGGCTGTAGAGGCTGGCGTATTCGGTACCCTGGCCGGCATCGGGCGGACGCCGGAAATAGACTTCCGCCGCGGCGAGAGCCCAGATCCGTTCGCCGGCAAAGCGCTCGAACAGTCGCAGCCGGCCGGTGCCCAGGTTGAGGGTATTGGCCGTGCGCACCGCCTTGTGTTCCACCCGCGCCAGCACCGCCAGCGGGCTGGTCGGGAAGCGCCGGTTGGCAAGCCCTTCGTAGTTCAGTTCCCGCACCCGGGAGATGCCGCCGTAGCTGTCCAGGCCGGGCAGCCCTGCCCCGCCGATCTCTGCCACCGCGGCTGCCAGGGCGGCCGGGTTGGCCGCAACGTTGCCCGGATTGGCGAGAATCGTGCCCGCCTTGGGCGACCCGGACTCGGCGGCTCCCCAACCGAGCGGCACGAGTTCCCGCCGGCGGCAGCTGAGGCCCAGGAAGCCGCTGCGACGGTTGTCGTGCATCGAACCGGTGTCCGCCGCCTCCCAGCGCTCGAGTCCGGGGGCGAGCACCGTGCCACCGCGCTTGCGAAACAGCTGGAACCAGGCGCTCGGGTTACTGAACGAGAGCACGCAACTCGACGGCAACAGCCACAGGATCTGGTCTTCGCTGCGCGGCCCGGAAGTGAACGGGTCGAGCGAACGCAGCACGATGTCGCGAATCCGCTGCCGGTCGGGGTCACTCGCGTAGCGGCGGGTGAAACGCTCGAATTCGCCGGCGTCGGTGAGCGCGTAGGCAAAGAATGAAGGGTCGTTG
>JAHYJF010000242.1 GCA_019428955.1 Burkholderiaceae bacterium | reverse complement strand
GCAGCTGCAGGACTGGGGCGGCGAATGGTGGGAATATCAGATCGAGATGGCCCAGACCCGCGGTCGCGAGGGTCGCCGGTTGGCGGCGTTCTTCGCCGAGCTCGGCGGGCCGCGCGGGCGGTTCCTGTTCCGTGACCCGACGATTACGCAGAGCCCCGGCGCGGGCGAGCCGCTGGTCGATGGGGCCGGGCAGTCGGGCAACTCGCTTGCCACGCGGGGCTGGGTGGCGAATGAACCGGCGCTCATGGCGGGCGACTTTCTCTCGCTGGGGGGTGACAGCGCGACGCGGCTTCATCAGGTCACCGAAGACGCCACCGCCGATGCTGCGGGGCGCGCGACGCTGAGCCTCGTGCCGCGTCTGCGCGCGAGCCCCGCCGACGGCGCCTCGCTTGAAGTTGCAGCCCCGGCGGTGCTGTTGCGCCTCACCGCCCCGGTCGCCACCCGCATCGGTCGCGTCGAAAGCTACCGTTTCTCCTTCACCGCCCGCGAGGCGCTATGAGCCGCGATCTGACCCCCGCCTTTGCCGCCGCCCTCGCCGAGGCCGAGCTGCGCCCGGCGCTCTTCTTCGAGGGTCAGTTCGCTTCCGGTTGGTTGCGCCTCTGGACCGGTCTGGGCGAGACCGCCTGGAACGGCGCGCTCTGGGCCGGGGCAGGCTCGCTGCTCGCTGTCAGCAGCATCGACGAGCGCGGCGAGGTGGTGGCCTCGGGCACCACGATCTCGCTCTCGGGCGTGCCGCTCGACATGGTGCAACTGGCCATCGCCGAAGCCCGCCAGGGTCTGCCCGGCCGGATATGGCTGGCACTTCTCGCCCCCGACGGCAGCATCATCGCCGACCCCGTCCAGGCCTTCTCGGGCCGCCTCGATGTGCCGCAGATCACCGACGACGCCGCCACCTGCACCATCACGCTGAGCTACGAGAGCCGCCTGATCGACCTCACCACGCCGCGAAGCTGGCGCTACACCCACGAAAGCCAGCAGGCGCTGCACCCCGGCGACCGCGGGTTCGAATACGTCACCGCGATTCAGGACAAGGAGGTGACCTGGGGGCGGGGGTGACGGGGGCGCGACCTGTACGAGCAAATTGCACTTTGAGCCTGCATGCCTGAGGTGTACCCAACTCTGGCCAATGGTCTTGCGAGGTCTGCCTTATGAAATCCACATCCAAAGTTCTTGCACTCCTTGTTTTCGTAATTTTGAACCTCTCCGGTTCGGGCGCTCTCGCTGATCAGGAAGCTTCTGCAAACGAGATCTTCGTCAAGTCGGCATTGCTGATGAAACGATATGGGACGCTGCCCATTGACGACCCGGCGCAATATCAGGTGCGGCTCGATATATTGCTGGATGTGAGGGCAGCCCTGGAACAAATTGTCATTGACTACCCGGGAAGCTCCTTGGCAGTCGAATTGGTCAGCGAGGGCAAGGCAAAAAATCTCATCGAAGCTGATATAGAAGAAGAAATTCTCGCGCTTCGGGACGACATGGAGTGCGCTGCAAGCATTGCATTGTGTGCACTTTCCAGCGCGCGAAGAACTGCAGAGAGCATCGGGAATGCCCGCTCTCGCTCCCGCGCGCTTTCCAAAGTGGCTGAGGCACAAGCTGGGATTGGGGACATCGCCGGTGCGCTAAGAACGGTCGAGAACATCGAGGACGCCTCATACCGCGCCTCAGCGCTTTCCCGAGTCGCAGAGGCGCTAGCCTTGACAGGAGACATAGCCAGTGCGTTGAAATTGGTGGAGAGCATCGAGGACGCTGCCGATCGCGCCGTAGCACTTGCTCGGGTAACAGAAGTGCATGCTTTGTCAGGAGACATAACCAGCGCGTTGCATACAGCTCAGGGCATCGAGGACAGCGCCCAACGCGCCTCAGCGCTTTCCCGGGTAGCAGAGGCGCAGGCAAAATCTGGAGACACGGCGGCCGCTCTGAAAACAGCTGCGAGTATCGAGGACGCCTCCTACAGCGCCTATGCGTTTGCTCGGGTGGCGATGGTGCGGGCCGGATCCGGAGACATCGACGGCGCATTGGAAACCGCTACCAGCATCCAGAGCGCATTCGTCCGCGCCCCGGCGCTTGCCCGGGTGGCCGAGGCACAGGCTTTGCAAGGAAACGTGACAGGTGCGCTCAAGACAGCGGCGAGTATAGAAGACCCCTCCCACCGCGCCTACGCGTATGCAGAGGTAGCCAAGGCGCAGGCAGGGTCTGGAGACGTCGACGGCGCGCGAGCCACCTTTTCCGCTGCACGCAGTTCAGCGGAGAGCATCGAGCCCGCTTTGCTCCGCGCCCCGGTGCTCTCACGGGTGGCAGAGGCACTAGCTACATCTGGAGACGTCGCTGGCGCGCTGAATACTGCGCGCAGTATCGATGATGCGTTGCCGCGCGCCTATGCGCTTTCTCGGGTGGCCGCGGCACAGGCCGTGTCTGGTGATGTGCCCGGCGCGTTGAATACTGCGGAGAGCATTTCGAACGCCTTGCACCGCGCCTCAGCGCTTTCTCTGGTTGCCGAGGCGCAGGCTGGTTCTGGCGACGCGCTAGGAGCGCAAGTCACCTTTTCAGCTGCACTAAAAGCAGCGAAGAGCATTGAGTACGCCCCTGACCGCGCCTCAGCGCTTGTACTGGTCGCCAAGGTCGCCGCAAAACTGAAATAGTCTTGGTGGCATCCCAAATGGTGACACCGTCAAATCTACGACTTTTCCATGACGGTGCCGCCGACGCGATCATTCGCATTCCAAGTTTTTCAAGCCCCACATGCCCCTCTACGCTGACTGGCCCCACCGCCTCGCCGCGGCGATCACGGCTGCCCGCGCGACCCCCTTCGCCTGGAGCCTGCACGACTGCCCGACCTTCGCGTTCGATACCCGGCGCGCGCTGACCGGCGAGGATGCGGCGGCGCTCTGGCGCGGGCGGTATCGCAGCTATCGCGGCGGGCTGCGGCTGATGCGGCGGCTGGGGTGGGGCTCACTCGCGGCGATGGGCGACGCGCTGCTGGGCGCGCCGCTCGCCACACCCCAACTCGCCCAACGCGGCGACATCGTGCTTGGCCCCGACGGCCGCGGTTTCGGCGTCTGCATTGGCTCTGCCGCGGTCGGCATGGCGCCCGAAGGGCTGATCGCGCTGCCGCTGACCACCTGCACCCGCGCCTGGAGAGTGTGACCGATGCCGTTCCTTGCCCCCATCGTGACCGCCGTGGCGGGCTGGGTCAGCACGACCTTGGCCGCCGGTGGTATCGGCGCGATGCTGCTGCGGCTCGGCGGCTCGCTCTTGCTGAGCTACGCCTCGCAGGCGCTGATGCCAAAGCCGAAGGCCCCGGCGCGCACGGTGACGGTGCGCGCCCCGGTGATGCCGCGCGATCTGGTCTATGGCCGCGCCCGCAAGGGCGGAGTGATCGTGTTCCTGCATGCCTCGGGGGCAAAGAGCCAGTACCTGCATCTCGTGGTGGTGCTGGCCGCGCATCGCGTGAAGGCGATCGGCGCCGTCTGGTTCGAAGGCGAGATGGCGGTCGATGCCGCGGGCGTCGCGGTCGGGCGCTGGGCCGGGAAGGTGACGCTCGAGAAGCGGCTCGGGGACGAGGACCAGACCGCCTTCACCTCGCTGATGGCGGCGCTGCCCGAGATGTGGACCCCGGCGCATCGGCTTGCGGGCTGTGCCGCGCTCTACCTGCGCCTCAGCTATGATCAGGATGCGTTTCCGGGCGGCATTCCGAACATCGCGGTCGACATCGAGGGCAAGGACGACATTCTCGACCCACGCTTAGGTTTGCGTGGTTACAGCGAGAACGCGGCGCTCTGCCTCGCCGATTACATGGCGCATCCGCGCTTTGGCATCGGTGCCACGATCGGCGCGGGCGACGGCATTGATGCCGACGCCCTGATCGAGGCCGCCAATATCTGCGACGAGGTGGTGCCCCTCGCCGCTGGTGGCACCGAGCCGCGCTATGCCTGCAATGGTGTCGTCTCGCTTTCCCAAGACCCGAAGACGGTGATCGAGGCGATGCTGAGCGCGATGGCGGGGCGCGTGGCACACGCGGGTGGTGCCTGGCGGCTGATGGCGGGGGCGTATCGCTTGCCGGGGCTGACGCTCAGCGCCGATGATGCGCGCGCGGGCGGCATGGTGCTCGCGACACGGGTCAGCCGCGCCGAGAGCTTCAACGCTGTGCGCGGCCAGTTCGTGAGCCCCGAGAACGACTGGCAGGCCGATGACTTCCCGGCGGTCACCAGCGAGGTCTACCGCGCCGAGGATGGCGGCGAGCAGGTCTGGCGCGATCTGTCGTTGCCCTTCACGCTGTCCTCCGCCACCGCACGAAGGCTCGCCAAGATCGAGCTTGAACGCGCGCGGCGACAGATGTCGGTGCGCATCGCGGGCAAGCTTTCGGCTTGGGCGGCCTCGGTGGGCGAGACGGTGCTGATCGACTATCCGCGCTGGGGCTTTGCCGCCAAACCCTTCGAGGTGCAAAGCGTGGCGCTCGATCTGACCGCGGCGGGGGCATCTGGTGCGGGCACCGGAAGCGACGGCCCGGCGCTGCTGCCGGAACTGCTGCTGCGCGAGACCTCGCCCTTGGTCTATGACTGGGACGCCAGCGAAGAGGCGATCTATGCCGCGGCACCCCGCACCACGCTGCCCTCGGCTTTCGATGTGCCGCCGCCCGGCGTGCCTGAGATCAGTGAGGAGCTTTACGTCACCCGCGACGGCGCCGGTGTGAAGGCCCTCGCGCGTCTTGCCTGGACCGCGGCCCCCTCGGGCTTTGTCAGCCAGTACCAGATCGAAGCACGGCTATCGGGGGAGGAAGCGTGGGCGCTGCAGGGGCGCACCGATGCCACATCGTTCGAGATCCGCGACATCGCGCCGGGGTTCTGGGAGTTCCGCGTCAAGGCGCTCTCGGTGCTCGGGGTCTCGTCCGACTGGCGCATGGTCAGCGGCGAGATCCTCGGGCTGTCGGCGCCGCCCGCAGCCCTTGCGGGCCTGACGCTGCAGACCGCAGGCGGCCTTGCCATTCTCAAATGGCAGCGCGTCGCCGAGCCCGATGTGCGGATCGGCGGCAATATCGTGATCCGGCATTCCGCGGCCCTGACACCCGGCTGGAACGCCTCGACCTCGATGGACCGGGTGGCGGGCAACGAGGCGATTGCGGTGCTGCCGCTCAAACCCGGTGCTTACCTGCTGCGCGCCGAGGACAGCGGCGGGCGGCTCGGGCCGGTGGCGATGGTCGCCACCGCCGGGGCGCAGGCGCTTGCCTTCGCGCCACTGACCCACCTCGAG
>JAHYJF010000241.1 GCA_019428955.1 Burkholderiaceae bacterium | reverse complement strand
GACCGATCGCGGGCTCGAGCACCTCGACCTTCTGCAGAATGCCTAGCCTGACGCGCGCCTTGGCCTTCACCGCCTCGGGCAGCGCTTCGAACCACGTCCAGGCCTCGTCGCGCCCCATGCGCTCTGGTTCCCTGGGCGCGCGTTCCGACTGCATCAGCTTGTGGCGCGCGCGAACCGGCAAGAGATGCCAGCTGTATTCCCAGCCACCGCCACGGCCCGCGCGGCGGCGCGCGTGCACGGTGTCCTGGCGCCAGCCTGCCCGCTTGATCAGCGCCTCGACGCCCTGGCGGGTCGATGGCATGTCGGGCAGCGCAGCGGCGGCGATTTCTTCCGCGCTCCACCAGAGCCGATCGGGTGCGGTCGAGGTCATTCCTGCCCCTCCCCATGCGCCTGATCGATCAATTCCTGCAGTTCCGCGGCAAAATGCCCGGCAAAGCGCCGCTTCGAAGCCTTCGGCACCCGCCCCCAGAGGGCGATCAGCGCCTTGAAACCATCTTCGGCGGGATCCTTGACCGAAGGCGCAGCGCCGTTTTTCGCCGCCAGATAGGCCTTGCGCGCCGCGGTGGCTTTCCGGCCTTCCGCGAGCGCCTCGACAACCGCTGCGCGTTCATCGGGGTCGCCGATCTTGGCGATGACGCTCAAATCGTCTCGCGAAACTTGGCGTGGAGCTACCCGAAGCGCTTCAATATCGTCATCCGAAAGCACAGACGCTGCTGCTACAAGGCGATAGATCGTGGTTTCGGATACGCCCATCGCCGTTGCCGCCGAGGCAATGAACGATGCAACTGGCGCTTCGCCAGTTGCATCCCACCGCGCCTTCGCCCCTGCAATTCCACGCCGCTTTTCCGGGTGCACTTTCTCGAAGATCGCCTTTCGCGACACGAGGAATACAGCCTTGTCGAGCGTGGTCAGAGAGGCACCAGCCAGATTGTCGTCAAGCTCCATGAGCGCCGCCCAGTCGTCGGTGCAGTCATAGACCTTCGCTGGCACCTTCAACCCCATTTGGCGGAAGGCCTCCAGTCGGTGAAGCCCAGCAATCAGCCGAAGCTTTTTCCCCTGGTGCGCAAGTTGGCGCACCAGAATTTCGTCCTTGATCACCCCAAGCTCGCGAAAGGAAGCTATGATGCTATCGACAGATGCCTGAGAGACCGGGCGCTTTCGGCCCGATACATCGATTTGTTCCGGGTCGATCGCCTCAATTTTCAGAAGCTTGGCTTCACGCATCGCCATGTTCTCCGCCGCTATGCGGGAGCAGGGCCTCAGCGCGACCCAACGATGTGGCGATGTTCAGCCGGTTTTCAACGACAATCTCCTGAACCTTGAACAGCACTTCATCAGCGGTATCGGTGATGATCTCTAAGACGTCGCGGTCCTGCTCCTCGAGAATGCGGCCGATGTCGTCATCATCCTTGTGTGCCTCGGCACACAAGCGCTCGACGTGGCTCAAAATGACCGTCAGCCAGAAATCAACCCGCTCGAGCGTGTGCTTGTACGTCATTCTCATACTCACGTCCTTGGCCCCTTCGTCATCAGATAGAAAAACCGCCGCCGCCCGGTGATGATGCGCGCGGTGCAGCTGATTTTGGCCCCATGCTCGCGCAGCTCGGCCACACAGGCGTTCACCGCCATCACCCGGCCCCGCCGCACGATGTCGCGCGTCGTGTGCGCCCGCCCGTCGCCGAGCACAGCCAGCACTCGCTGCAGGCGGGGCGAGGTCAGGGGCGCGGCATGCATGCTCACCCCCCGTAAACCACGGCAAAATACTCGCTGACCGGCTCGAGCGCGCCGGTATCGGCCATCACCCCCAGCACCGCGACCAGCTCGTCGACCGCCTCGACATAGGCCTGCGTCGCGGCATCGCGCATCGGCGAGCCCTCGCGCGCCTTCATCAGCGGCGCCAGGCGGCGCGCCTCGGCCAGCAGATCGATCGCGTGCTGCCATTGGCTGACTGGCCCGATGCGGTGCAGGTGTTCGTTCATGCTTTTCCCTCTTGCACTGCGAACCGATTTGAAATCGCGGCCAGATGACCGCCGACCTCGAGCGCCCAAAGCAGCTCGAGCAGCTCGTCAACCTGCCGGTCGAAACTGCGCCAAAGGTCGTCGGCGGCATGCTCGCACTCGGCCTCATTCGCCGCCGCCTCGGTCTCGCGCACCTCGAAATAAAGCGCGCGCATGGCCGCAAAAAGGTCATGCCCAGAGGGCAGGTTGCGTTCCGTAATCAGTGCCTTCACTGCAAAATCCCCGCGATGAAAAAGCCGCCATATCCGATCATCATCAGGCACACCGCCCCGATCAGGTCGCCCAGCCAGTGGTTGTCCAGCCAGCGCGCGCCAGCGATCAGTTTGCGCATCATGCTCATGCTGTTCCCTCTGCCCTTGCTGCGCTTTTCGACCGTGCGGGAACGCGCTCGACCGGAGTTCCGGTCCGGCAGTCCACGCAAAGGCGGTTGTGAATTCCGGCCGACTGAAAGCTCACGCCGCAGCACATGCAGGCCCGGCGCATCCGCCGCCCGGTGGCCTCGGCCAGGTCCTGCAGTTCACCCAGGCGCACTGCCGCAAGGCCGCGATCGCCATAAACGCCCGAAAGCTGTCGCCCGTCTGGCCCGGCGACGATCCAGCCGCGCCCGTGGCGCTGCAGGTTGAAACCGGACATCACGCGGCCTCCTTTGATTTGCCCGACGGCGGCACGGCACGCGGCCACTCCAGATCCGTCGGCCAGTGATCTCCGAACCAACGAAACAGGCGCGCCGCAGTTGCTGTGCGGCAGTCGCCGCCATCCTTGAGCTTCTTGAAGAAGTCGCCCTTGCCGAGCGCTCGCATTGAGATCGCGAAGTGCGTGACACCCTGATGGGCGGCAAGCGTGTCAGCCAAGGTGATAAGGGCGTGTCGCTGGTCCATACCCAACATTAGCCTGTTGTGGCGCTATCGGTCAAGCCACTACAGGCTAACTATTTACCAATTAGCCGCTACAGGCTAACATCGCGCGATGGACCCGATTCTCGAGACCATCGACACCGCGCTTAAGCGCAAGGGGCTTACCGACGCTGCAGCGTCAAAGCTCGCTGTCGGGCATCCTTCATTGATCAAGAACCTGCGAATGCCGCGGGCGGGCGAAAAGCGGTACAATTTCCCTGCACTT
The DNA here is from genome assembly GCA_019428955.1 of Burkholderiaceae bacterium. GTDB lineage: Bacteria > Pseudomonadota > Gammaproteobacteria > Burkholderiales > Burkholderiaceae_E > JAGXFR01. Next base: position 2,137 of record JAHYJF010000241.1, on the reverse strand, counting down.
GCCAAGCTCGCGGAGGTTCTCGACCTTGAGCTATATTTTGGCCCTCGGCGCGAGGCCGACCCAATCGAGCAAGTGATCCTGAGCTCAAAGGCGTATGTGCCAATCGCGCTTCACGCCGCCGAACTTGCCGCAGGCGCCGGTGCCGAGAACGGTGACGCGGAGGTGATCGACTACCTCGTCTTCCGCCGCGATTGGCTACGAAAGATAGGTGTGCCAGCTGCCAGTGCCAGGCTTGCACGGGTGCGGGGCGAAAGCATGCTGCCCACCTTGTCCCCCGGCGACATGGTAATGATCGACACAGCACGAACCACTGTCCCCGTTCGACCGCGTCAACCGGAAAGACCGCTCCGGGCTGACCTCTACGCCGTTTTTGAGAGCGGCGGCGCAAGAGTGAAACGCGTCGAGCACTCGACCCCAGGGGAGCTTTGGCTCCACTCCGACAACACCGCGCTGCGTTTGCCGCCAGAGCGGCGCACCGGCTTTGACGCCGAGCAGCTTGGGATCATTGGCAAGGTCGTCTGGTGGGGGCATACGGAAGTTGGGTGAGGTCTTATCGGCCAAATCAAATTGGATTTTATTTCAACAGGTTGTAACTGACCATGTTAACGGCGACCTCGCACTATTTCGCATCGCGCTGACCAGGTTCGCGGCTGAACTCGGCTGGGGTGAGGTTCTTCGGGTGTCTGATAAGTCTGCGTTTTACGCTTTGACAGCTGAGGTTTTGGCCATCGAGTCACGGAGAATGCACCAAGCTGGCAGGCTAAGGCAGCTGGTAGATGGTCAGTTCGGGTACTGGGTCTATCAGCGCGGTGCAACGTGTATTGCCGGACACAGGCACACATCGTTTGATCGCATGGTGCTGCCTCCAGATCATCGATTCTGGGCGATTTACTTTCCAGCCAATGGCTGGGGTTGCACCTGCAAGGTGTTCGGGTGCAGAACGCTTGCTGGCTCCGAGCGGGTAGGTGGCTCCCCTCAAAAACAGCTGCCGCCCGAGTGGGACAAAACAGACCCAGCCACCGGCTTGCCGAAAGAGCTTGAGGAAGGGTTTCTCGGAAACGTCCACCCTGATCTGAAAGCATATCTTTCGATGTTGGGCCTCCGATTCTCTGATTGAGCCTCGTATTTGGACGTTCAGCAGAAGGAACGGCCCATCGGCATTGGCAAATCCGTCTGGTAGAGGCATATCGAACCGTGTCAAATTGGATCGCGTTTTCAGGAGGGTAGTTATGGCAGTTTGCTCGGAATGTGGCTCAACAGTATCGCGCTTTGATCTCGAAAAGGGGCTTTGTGGTATCTGCGCCTTCAGGGAGAGGCAGCGACCGAAAGCCGAGCGCGACTCCATCGAAGCCGAGCAACGCAAGGCAGCAGCCGATCTGGCAGCGCGACTCGATGCGATCATGATGACCACCGAAACTGCGCCTGGCATCGACATAGCAGAGCGCATCGAGATCATCTCGGCCGAGTGCGTGTTTGGCATGAATGTCTTCAAGGACATCGGCTCGAGCATCCGAGATCTTGTCGGCGGTCGGAACAAGGCATTCCAGGATGCGTTGCGGGAAGCCCGGAAGACGGTTCTCTCTGAACTGCGGAAGGAGGCGCTGGAAGTAGGGGCAGACGCGGTGGTGGCTGTCGATCTCGACTACAGCGAGGTTTCTGGCGGCGGGAAGAGCATGATGTTCCTCGTTGCGTCAGGCACCGCCGTCAAAATGAAAGCAAGTTCGCTTTAACTCCTCCCGGATGCGCAGGGTGTTTTGCGCTCAAGGTTTGTTCATGCTATGTTCCTTCGCGAAGCACCCCGTCAGAGGGTGTTCAACGCCCCTTTGAACAGGCATTTTCGACCCGATGAACACGCCCCTCACCCCCGTCGATCCCGTCGCCCCGGTCGCTCCCTGGCTCGGCGGCAAGCGCAACCTGGCGCGGCGCATCTGCGCCCGCCTCGATGCCACGCCCTGCAGCACCTATGCCGAGCCCTTCGTGGGCATGGGCGGCATCTTCCTGCGCCGCCAGGCGCGGCCCCGCGCCGAGGTAATCAACGACCGCGGCCGCGACGTGGCGAACCTGTTTCGCATTATGCAGCGCCACTATCCGCAGTTTCTCGACACGCTGCGCTTTCAGCTGACCACGCGGGCCGAGT
>JAHYJF010000240.1 GCA_019428955.1 Burkholderiaceae bacterium | reverse complement strand
GGCGACCGGATGGCGATGATCTTCCAGGAGCCGATGACTGCGCTCAATCCCGCCTATACGATCGGCAACCAGCTCATTGAATCCTATGTCCACCATCGCGGTGGGACTCAGGCGCAAGCACGGGAGCGCGCGATCGAGCTGCTCGGCAAGGTCGGCATCGCGTCGGCCGGCGAGCGGCTGGGCCAGTATCCGCACCAGCTATCCGGCGGTTTGCGGCAACGCGTGATGATCGCGATGGCATTGATGTGCGGCCCGGAGCTGCTGATCGCCGATGAGCCGACCACCGCGCTCGACGTGACCATCCAGGCGCAGATCCTGCGCCTGCTGGCCGATCTGCAACAGGAACTCGGAATTGCGCTGGTGCTGATCGCACATGATCTCGGGGTGGTGGCGCGGATTGCCCAGCGCGTGGCGGTGATGTACGCCGGCGAGATCGTCGAGGAGGGCACTGCCCAGCGGGTCTTCGGAGCGCCGCGCCATCCGTACACGTCCGGGTTGCTGAGCTGCATACCGGTGCCGGGACGAACGCAGCCAGGCGGTCGGTTGGGCACCATTGGCGGCGTGGTGCCGTCTCTGATCGGGGATTTCCAGGGTTGCGGGTTTCGCGACCGCTGCGCCCACGCGCAGCCTGCCTGCGCGCAGACCGTGCCGGTGCGCGCGGTCGCCGACCATGGCTGGCGCTGCATTCTCGATGAGTTGCCGGCATGAGTAGGACCCCGGACCATGCCACGCGAGCGAGCGCCTTGGCGCCGCCGCTGCTGCAGGCGCACGCGCTGACCTGCACGTTCTCGATCAGTGCGGGGTTCTTTCGCTCGCGCCGCAGCCTGCATGCCGTCAATGGCGTCGACCTGGTGTTACGGCAAGGGGAGGTGCTCGGCATTGTTGGCGAGTCGGGCTGCGGGAAGTCGACCGTGGCCCGGATGCTGCTCGGGCTGCAGCTCCCGAGCAGCGGCCATATCACGCTCGACGGCCAGGATGTCCGGCAATTGGGCCGCAGGGCGGTTGCGCGGCGCGTCCAACCGGTCTTCCAGGATCCGTACTCGTCGCTGAATCCTCGCCGCGGCATCGCTTCCATCGTCAGTCTTCCGCTCGAGGTGCATGGGGTCGGCACCAAGCCTGAGCGGCGCCAACAGGCGGTCGCGATGCTCGAGCGCGTCGGGCTGCCCGCTCGCTACGCCGATCACACTCCGGGGCAGCTGTCCGGGGGGCAGCGGCAGCGTGTCGCGATCGCGCGGGCCCTGGTCATGCAACCAGAGATCGTAATCTGCGACGAGCCAACGTCTGCGCTCGACGTGTCAGTGCAGGCACAGATCCTGAACCTGCTAATGGACCTGCGCCGCGATTTTGGACTGACCTACGTCTTCATCAGTCACAACCTGGCAGTGGTCGAGCATATTGCCACGCGGGTGGCAGTGATGTATCTGGGCAAGGTCGTTGAACAAGCCGAGACCGCGACCCTGTTTCGTGCGCCCCGCCATCCTTATACGCAGGCGTTGCTGGCGTCGGTGCTGACTCCGGATCCCGGACTTGGCATCCCGGACACCGGGCTGGGACTGGCGTTTCCCGATCCGCTCAACCCGCCGCCCGGCTGCCCATTCCACCCGCGCTGTGCGCAGCGCATGACGCGGTGCAGCAAGCAGCCGCCGGTGCTGACCCCTGGGCCGCAGGGGTCGGTTGCCTGCCATCTGCATCCGACCCCGCTCGTTCCAGGAGCGGCGCCCGCTGCCTGAGTCCGGGCGCGCGCCCTATTGCCTTCCACCATCCCCACCGGAGAAATCATCGCATGACCCGAGCCGCCGCCATCAGCCGTGCCGAACAGCAGTTCGACTCCGGCGCGTTCCGTCGGACTCTTGCGCGCCGCATCGCAATCCCGACCGAGAGCCAGAATCCGGAACGCGCGCCGGTGCTCGCCCAGTACCTGCAGGACGAGATGCAACCGGCCTTCGAAGCGATGGGTTTCGAGTGCCGAACACTCACTCAGCCGAGCGCCAAGGCCCCGTTCCTGTTTGCTCAGCGCCTTGAGAATCCCGACCGTCCAACGGTGTTCGGCTACGGCCACGGCGACGTGATCCGCGGGCTCGAGCAGGAATGGAAGGACGGGCTCTCGCCGTGGGCGCTGAGCGAGCACGAGAACCTTTGGTACGGGCGCGGCATCGCCGACAACAAGGGCCAGCACTCGGTCAACATGCAGGCGATGGCCAATGTGCTCGCCGAGCGCGGCAGCCTCGGGTTCAACGCGAAGTATCTGATCGAGATGGGCGAGGAAACCGGGTCGGTTGGCCTGCGCGAACTGTGCGATGCCAACCGCGAAGCCTTCTCGGCTGACCTGCTGATTGCCTCGGACGGACCGCGCCTGCGCGCCGACCGGCCGACGGTGTTCCTCGGTTCGCGCGGCAGCATGAATTTCGACCTGTCGATCGATGCGCGCGCGGGTGGCCACCATTCCGGCAACTGGGGCGGGTTGATCTCGAACCCGGGCATTCAGCTCGCGCACGCGATCGCGAGCATCGTGTCGCCGACCGGGCAGATTCGCATCCCCGCATGGGTGCCGACCGAGTTGCCCGCCGCGGTGCGCCGCGCGCTGGCCGATTGCGAGGTGGACGGTGGCGCCGACGCTCCGAGCGTCGAGCCCTGGTGGGGCGAGCCGGGCCTCTCGCCCGCCGAGCGCGTGTTCGGCTGGTGCTCGTTCGAGGTGCTGGCGTTCAAGACCGGCAACCCGGAAACGCCGGTAAACGCTATTCCGCCGCGCGCCTGGGCGCGCTGCCAGCTGCGTTTCGTGGTGGGCATCGATCCCCAACAGATCCTCCCGGAACTGCGCCGCCATCTCGACCGTCACGGCTTGACGATGGTGCAGATCGCGGCCACGCGCGAGGAGATGTTTCACGCTACGCGGATCGATCCCGAGGACCCGTGGGTGCAATGGGCGGTGGCCTCGATCGCACAGACCACGGGAAAGAAGCCGGCGGTGCTGCCGAATCTTGGCGGTTCGCTGCCCAACGACATATTCACCGACGTGCTCGGCCTGCGCACGGTCTGGGTGCCGCACTCCTATCCGGGATGCTCGCAGCACGCACCCAACGAACATCTGCCCCCGGCGGTGCTGCGCGAGGGCTTGTGCATGATGACCGGCCTGTACTGGGACCTGGGTGATGGCGAAACGCCGCGGCCGGCAGCCTGAGCCGCGCCTCAAAGAGGATCTGGCCAGCAACAACGAGCGGACAACATGACGAGCGTCAAGCAACATTTCTGCGAGCTGGGAGACCTGCTCGATGCAAGTGATTTCCTGCGTGAAATCCGGCACCACCTCCATCGCCACCCCGAGTTGTCATTGCATGAGGTTGGTACCGCGGCGATGGTGGCCGAATACCTGACACAGTGGGGATACGAAGTAACCCGCAACGTCGGCGGGCACGGCGTGGTCGGCACGCTGCGTGTCGGCGAAGGAGCGCGCAGCGTGGCCGTGCGCGCCGACATGGACGCGCTGCCGATCACCGAGGAATCCGGCCAGCCTCACGCCAGTGAGGTCAAAGGGGTGATGCACGCCTGTGGTCATGATGGCCACACCACCATGTTGCTCGGCGCCGCCCGCCAGCTGGCGCTCAGTCGCAACTTCTCGGGCGCTGTGAACCTGGTCTTCCAGCCCGCCGAAGAGGGGGAGGCTGGCGCACTGCGGATGATCGAGGATGGACTGTTCGAACGCTTTCCCTGCGACGCAATCTTCGGCTTGCACAATCAGCCGGGCGTCGCTGCCGGCACCCTGCTGTTTGGGGGGGGGGCCTTCATGTCGGCCTCGGATCGGGTCCTGATCACAATCCGGGGCCGCGGCGGCCACGCGGCTCGCCCCCAACTGACAGTCGACCCGGTGCTGATCGCCGGCAGTCTGATCATGGCGCTGCAAAGCGTGGTGGCGCGCAACATTGATCCAGCAGCGATCGCAATCGTCACCATCGGCACTGTGCATGCGGGTATCGCAACCAATGTGATTCCGGAGTCGGCGACGTTGGGCTTGAGCGTCAGATCATTTGATGCGGCGGTGCGCGATCGTCTCCGGGAACGGATTACGGCGCTGGTCAGCGCCCATGTCGAGGGCTACGGCGGGACTGTCGAAATCGACTATGAGCTGGGCTATCCGGTGTTGGTCAACAGCCCCGCCGAGACCGAGTTCGCACGCCAGGTTGCGGAAGAGCTGGTTGGTCCGGCGCAGGTCGTATTTCCCTACGGGCCGGTGACCGGCAGCGAGGATTTTGCCTACTACCTGGAGCGCAAACCGGGTTGCTTCCTGCGCCTTGGCAACGGCGTCGAGTCCCCGATGGTCCATAACGCCAGCTACGACTTCAACGACACCAACCTCACCGTGGGAGCCGCCTACTGGACGAGACTGGTCGAGCGCTTCCTGGCCCAACCACTCTGACAGGTAAGACCATGAATACGACGGCAACCCCGCGCGGACAGCTCTGCATCTGGACCGATGTCGAGCGCGCCCACGAGCGCGATTTCAATCGCTGGTATGACCGCGAGCACATGCAGGAACGCGTCGCCCTCGCCGGCTTCCAGTCGGCGCGGCGCTTTCGCGCGCTCGGCCGCTCGCCGCGCCCCTATCTGGCGCTCTATTACACCGATAGCCTGGCGGTGTTTCGCAGCCCTGCCTATCGCGCCGCGTTCGCCAACCAGACTGAGTGGTCGCTGCGCAATTTCGCCCGGATGCGCGCGACCCAGCGCCGCGTGGGCGAATTGGCGATTGAGTCGGGTGCCGGTGAGGGCGCTGCGCTGGCGCTGCTGGTGGTCCCGCCGGGCCAATGGTCGCTGCCGCAGTTGCGCCAATCGCTGGCCGTGGTGAGCGACCAGGACGGCATCGTCCGGGCCTCGGTGCTGTGCACCGACGTCGGACTGTCATCACCGCTCACCGCCGATGCGCCGCCAGTTCCTGCCGATGCCCTGGTCATGGTCGAAGCCAGCGACATCGAACCGGCCATGGCGCAGACCGGATCCGTCGCTCGCGAACTGGGCCTGACCGACCAGGTCCACGGGTTCCAGGCGCTCTTGCGGCTGGGCGCGTGAATCGCGCCGGCGTCGGGCAGCTCGAGCAACGGCACCAGGCCCAGCAGCGACACCAGCAGGATTCCTTCGCCGGCGACGTAGGCTTCGTGCGCCAGCGCTGGCAGCCCGGGGATCAGCGCAAGGCGCGGGTGCCGGCCTCCCAGCGATGGTCGCCGTAGGAAATCGCCGCCAGCAGCGCGCCAATCACGGCCAGCGCAATCACCAGGAACATCATCAACACCCTCGCGTGCTTCCTCGGCGGTTTGCTCATCGGGGGGT
>JAHYJF010000239.1 GCA_019428955.1 Burkholderiaceae bacterium | reverse complement strand
CGCTGGCAGGTCAATCGCGCGGCCAATTGGCCCCGCGACGTCGAGGATCTCGTCGCCCGCGCCGAGCTGGTGGATCCGCTCGGTGGTCGCGCCGACCGCCTGGATCACCAGGGTCAGCGTTCCGGCAGCGCGGTCGTAGTCAGCGATGGTGATCGGGATCCGTTCCCCGCCTTCGCGCACCCGCAGCATCACGAACTGTCCGGCCTTGGCCGAGGCCGCGATCAGCGGCGCGTCAAGCAGGAAGTACTTCGTTACCGGAGTAAGCATCCTGGTTTCAATGATTCGAGTCATCTTCTCTCCCGATCCTAGAGCAGCGAATGCTCGCTCATGGCCTTGAGCCGTGCCCAGCGCCGGTCGGTCTCGCTCTGAACGCCGCTGATGAACTCGGCGTATTCGGGCTTGAGCAGATGGCGCGTCTTGCCCATCAACTTGAGCCAGTCGGCAACCGGAACCCGCCGCCCCATCGCCTCCGGGTCATAGGTCAGCGTGGTGTGGCCATGCTCGACCTCGTAGAGCGGGAAGAAACAGCTGTCGATCCCGGCCTGCAGCACGTCCTCGGCCGCATTGTCCTCGGTGCGCCAATTGAGCGGGCAGAACGAGTAGATCTTGCCGTAGACCAGCCCCTCCTTCTGGGCGTACCACTGGGCCTTGGCGGCCTTGCGCATCAGGTCCTCGGCGTAGCCTTCGCTGGCGGTGAACACGTAGGGCACGTGGCACGCGGCAAACAGCTGCGCGGTGTCCTTGTGGTGGTAGCGCTTGCCCGGCAGTACGCCACCGACTTCGCTGGTGGAGGTACGGTGGCCCAGCGGCGTTGAGTAGGACAACTGGGCGCCAGTATTCATGTAGCCCTGGTTGTCGTATTCGATGATGATCATCTTGTGGTTGCGGTGCGCCGCACCCAGCGCGGCGCCCATGCCGATATCCATCCCGCCGTCGCCGGAAACCATCACGAAGGTGAGATCCTTGGACTCGGGAAGTTCGCCGCGCCGCACCCGCTCGTAGTACATCTCGACCAATCCGCCCAGCGTCGCGGCGCCGTTCTGGAACAGGTTGTGGATGTAGTTGATGCGGTGCGCCGTCGACGGATAGCCAGTGGTCACGACCATCGCGCAACCAGTCTGGAACAACACCACCACATCGCCGGTGATCACCCGGAAGAACTGATTGAGCGTCGGGAACGCGCCGCAACCCGGGCAGGCGCCATGCCCGGGCGCAATGCGCTTAGGCACGCTGGTCATCTTCCACACCGGCTCGAGCACCACCTTGAGCCTGCCGCTCGTTGCGTCGCGCGTGACCTGCGCCATCGGTTCGGTGAAGTCGGCTCCGGTGATCGCAGGCAGGCCTGGACGGGCGCCGCGCTCCGGCGAGCCCGCGGTCGCCCCGTGATAGGCAAATGGCACAGTGGCGACGCCCGACAGCGCGGTCTCGAGCGCCTGCTCGAAGAACGCTTCGGCGTCGGCCGTATAGAAATCCTTGCCGCCCAGGCCATAGATGCGTGACAGCACCCGGCTGCGGTTCTCGGGATCGGCCTGGATCGCGGCGCGCACTTCGAGCGAGAGATTGCCGCCTCCCGCGCCATAGGAATCGGCACGGTCGCCAATCGTGACCGCCTTGACGCTGCGCAACGCGGCACGAAATTCGTCGGCGGGGAATGGCCGCAACACATTGGGCGAGAGCACCCCGACCGTCTTGCCGCCTTCACGCAACAGGTCGGCGGCTTCCTTGGCGGTCTCGGCGGCGGAATTGAGCATCACCGTTGCGGCAGTGGCGTCGTCCATCCGATAGCTGTCGAGCATCGGATACGAGCGGCCAGTGAGCGCCTCGAGCTCGGCAAACACCTCCGGAATGACCCGGCGTGCCGCTTCCATGGCCTCGGAGAGCTGCACCTTGTTGTTGATCAGGTCCGGGTCGTTCATATACGCGCCGAAAGTGGCCGGATGCTCGAGATCGAGCGGCGAAGGAAATTCCGGCCGCTCGCCGAGGAACGCCTTGATTACTACCGGATCGTTGAAGGTCGAGATGCGCCGCTTCTGGTGGCTGGTGATAAAGCCGTCATAGACTACGATCACGGGCAGTCGCACGTCGGGATGCTCGCCGATCTTGACCGCTGCGAAGTTGAGGTCGTAGACTGCCTGCGGGTCGCGCGCGCACAGCACCACCCAGCCGGTATTGAGCGCGTAGTAGATGTCGGAATGGTCGCCGCGGATATCGAGCGGCCCGGAAACTGCGCGGGCCGCCACATTGAGCACCATCGGCACGCGCGTCCCGGCCTGCACCGGCAACTGTTCAAGCGAGTAGAGCAAGCCCTGCGAACTGGTGGCGTTGAGCACCCGCCCACCGCCCAGCGCCGCGCCGTAGCAGATTCCGGCCGCGCCATGTTCGCCGTCGGCGGCGATCATCGCGATCTCATGCTTGCCGTCGGCCTGCATCTTGGAGAGCGTTTCGGCCACTTCGGTCGAGGGCGTGATCGGGAAATAGCCCATCACGTGATAACCGATCTGCGAAGCGGCGTAGGCGGCGGCGTCATTGCCGCTGCGGAAATCGGTGCGCTGGGCTGCCACCACTGGCGCGACAGGAGCTGTCCCGGAAGGTTTGCTCAGGGTCTGGGTCGTCATACTTGCCACCTCACTTGATCATTTCGGGGAACAGCGGCACCCGCAGCCGGTCCGCCAGGCCTGGGGTCTCGATTTCCTGGGCGAGTGCACCGGTGGGACACGATTCGACGCAGCGCAAGCACCCCTTGCAGTAACGGTAGTCGACCCCCATCAGTTCGCGCTCGAACTTGCTGGTATCGGCGCCGTCTCCCCAGACCAGGCAAAAGTCCGGGCACACCAGGTCGCAAACGCCGCAATGGATGCACTTGGCGCCCTCGAGGACCGGCATCAGCCCGGTGCGCGAGGCCGACATGTCATTCCAGGCGCTGTTGCCGGGTTCCGGCAGGACCGCACCGATGGGCTGGGTCTCATAGCCCCATTCCGGATCGGAACGGGCGATCGGCAGGTCGCCGTCCACCTCGCCGATACTCTCGATGATCTCGAATTCACTCGCGCCGCGGCGAAACGCCTGCTCGTTGGTCGCCACCGCAGCAGGGTTCTTGCCGGCAAACTCTTCCGAGAGCGTCGCCAGCACGGTTGCGGCGTCGAGCCACGGGAAGGTGCCGCAGATCGTGCCCAGCAGCACCGCGTTGGGCCGCGACTTCTCCTTGAGAGCGATGCCCAGCGCATCCACCCGAATCACCCGCGCGCTGCGGGGAAGCGCCTTGAGTTCCTCGGGGATGACCCCGGCCGGTGCGTTGTAGATGAAGGTCCCGTCACTGCGCAAGCCACGGCTGGTGGCCGGATTACGCAAGAGGACACCGTGAAAGACAATGATCACATCGGGTGTCTCGACCGGCGCGCTGACCCGGATCGGCTGGTTGTCCGCGCCAAGGCGAACAAAGGAGCGCACCACCGAGCCCTTCTTCTCCGAGCCATAGGACGAGAAGTGGGCGCCGTTCATGCCCATGCGCAGCACTGCCGCGGTGGCCAACACATGGCCCGCGGCGTGAGCACCAAGGCCGCCGATGGATTCAAACCGGACTTCGAAGAATTTGCCAGCGCTGCTCCCTGGTGGCAGGGATGTGGCGTCGTTGACCTGATGATTGACGGGAAGCGGCGCGTTCATTGGTCCACCACCTGTGCTGCTGCAGTTCGATTTACCTTGATCACCTTCGTTCCTGATGTCTGATTCTTCCGCGCCCAGTCGCTCGCGGAGGAGGAACCCACAATCGGCGCACGCGCCGGACGAAAATGCCGTAAAACGATTGCCGACCAATTTCGACCGGCATCCCGCCTAACTTGTAGTTAATTATAGTGGCCGGGGTATATCCGAATGTATTGGACAGGTAAGCTACTCTTCGCCAATGATCAGGATCACCGACCTCAGGCTCCCTTTGGAGCACCTGCCCGAAGCCCTGCCGGCAGCATTGGCAAAGCGCCTCGGCATTGCCGCGGACCAGTTGGGAGACTGGCGCATCGCGCGCCGCGGCCACGACGCCCGCAAACGAAGCGCGATCATGCTGACCTACACGATCGATGTTGCCATGCCCGACGAGGCCGCGACGCTGGAGCGGCTCGCCGCAGATCGCAATGTCTCGGCTGCCCCCGACGAGGGCTACCAATTCGTTCTGCGGCGCGCTGCCCCGGGCGAGATCCTACTGCCAGCCGGAGTTTCCCGACCGCTGATCATCGGTGCCGGTCCATGCGGCTTCCTGGCCGCTCTGCTGCTGGCGCAGATGGGGCTCGCGCCCATCGTGCTGGAGCGTGGTCCTGCGGTGCGCGAACGCACTCATGACACCTGGGGATTCTGGCGACGCGGCGAACTTCAGACCGAATCCAACGTCCAGTTCGGCGAGGGCGGTGCCGGCACCTTCTCGGACGGCAAGCTCTGGACCCAGATCCGCGATCCCCGGCATTACGGCGCCAAGGTGCTCTCGGAGTTCGCGGCTGCCGGTGCGCCGGAAGAAATTCTCTTTGTGAGCAAACCGCACATCGGCACTTTTCGACTGGTCAAGATGGTCGAGAGCATGCGCGCGCAGATCGAGACGCTGGGCGGCGAGTTCCGCTTCTCAAGCCGGGTCGCAGACCTGATCATGGATCCCCCGGCCGCGGGCTCAGGTGGCGCTCAGCGCGGGCACATCCGCGGCGTGACCCTGGACAATGGCGAGGTCATCCGCAGCGACCACGTCATCCTGGCAATCGGGCACAGCGCGCGGGACACCTTCGCCCTGCTCGCGGCGCGCGGGGTGCGCCTCGAAGCCAAGCCATTTTCGATCGGCTTGCGCATCGAACACCCGCAGGCCTTGATCGACAGGACTCGCTTCGGCACGAGCGCCGGACATCCACTGCTGGGTGCGGCCGATTACCGACTGGTTCATCACTGCGCCAATGGCCGCAGCGTCTACAGCTTCTGCATGTGTCCGGGTGGACAGGTGGTGGCCGCGGCGTCGGAGGACGGCGGCGTCGTCACCAACGGCATGAGCCAGTATTCGCGCGCCGAACGCAACGCGAATGCCGCACTGGTGGTCGGGATCACCCCTGCTGATTTCCCGGGCGACGCGCTCGCCGGTATTGAATTCCAGCGCCACTGGGAGCGGCGCGCCTTCGCGCTTGGTGGCAGCGACTACTGTGCGCCGGTGCAACGAGTCGGCGATTTCCTCGCCGGGCGGGCATCAGAATCGGTGGGCGCGGTAGTCCCCTCGTACCAACCGGGGGTAAAGCCTTGCGACCTCGCCGGCTGCCTGCCGGAGTACGCAGTCGCCGCCATCCGCGAGGCCATTCC
>JAHYJF010000238.1 GCA_019428955.1 Burkholderiaceae bacterium | reverse complement strand
TGGTCAAGCGCGAGCCCGCCCCGGGCAATGCCCGGCGTCTGACGCTGCACCTCAGCGCGACCGGGCGCAAGGTGTTCGGGCGGCTCGATGCCGCCTCGGCGCGCGAGGTGGCCGCAATGCTGCGCAAGCTCTCGGACCGCGAGCAGGCGGAGCTGGTCGCGGCGATGGCCGGGGTTGAGCGCTTGCTCGATCGAGCCAGGGTCCGGCCTGATTTCATCCTCAGGGACCCGGCGCCCGGCGACCTCGGGCTGGTCGTCCAGCAGCAGGCCTTGCTCTATGCCCGCGAATACGGCTGGGACTGGACCTTCGAAGCGCTGCTGGCCGAGATCGTGGCCCGCTTCGCGCGCGAGTTCCTCCCCGGCAAGGAGCGCTGCTGGATAGCCGAGTGCGACGGCGCGGTGGTCGGCTCGGTGTTCGTGGTGCGCCAGGACGACGAGACCGCCAAGCTGCGCATGCTCTACGTCGATGCGTCGGCGCGGGGACTGGGCCTCGGGCGGCGCCTGGTCGAGGAGTGCCTGCGCTTCGCTCGGGAAGCCGGCTATCGGCGGATGGTGCTGTGGACCAACGCCGGGCTGGATGCCGCGCGCCGGATCTACGAGACGCTCGGTTTCGAGCTGCTCGAGGAAGAGCCGCACCACAGTTTCGGCAAGGACCTGGTCGGGCAGAACTGGGGTCGCGAGCTGTGAAACTGCCCCTGGGCGCGGCGGCACTCACCGGCATCCAGGTTGGCGCGGCGTTGGTCGCCAGCCAGGCGGTGGTTGCCGATGTCGGTGCCGGCCGGCTGGGCTTCCTGCGCTACGCCATCGCACTGTTGTTCCTGCTGCCCTTGGTCCGCCGCCGCTCTTCGCCGCCAATCTCCCGGCGCGACCTGGTGCCGGTGGCGCTGATCGGCCTGGGGATGGCCGCGGCGGCCACCCTGACCGGTGCAGTCTGCTCGACGCTCTACCGGCCCTATCTCCAGCGCTACGGCGTAGTCAAGGTCAGCGCGCTGGCGCTCGCCGCGTCACTTCTGCCGCTCGGCGTGGCTGGGTTGATCGAGCCCGCGACCAGGCCGCTGCTGTTCCTGGCGCAGGCGATGACGCCGGCGCTGGTCGCGGCCATCGGCTGCGTGGTCGCCGGGCTGGCGCTGATGGCCTTGCCGGGGCGGACGCGCGCGTCGGCGCCAAACCCGTAGAATGGGGGCTGGAGCAGGTCGGGCGATCGCTGGCCAGGTTGTTCGCAATCTGGCGGGAGGAAGGTCCGGACTCCGCAGGGCAGGATGCTGGCTAACGGCCAGGCGCAGCAAGCCGCAAGGCCCAGGGCGACGGAAAGTGGCACAGAAAACATACCGCCAAAGGTGGCACCTCGCCGGTGCTCCGGTCTTCGGGCCGGAACTCGGTAGAAGCTGCCCGGCAAGGGTGAAAAGGCGAGGTAAGAGCTCACCGCAGGACCGGCGACGGGACTGGCAGGCCAAACCCCATCCGGAGCAACACCAAATAGGCACGCGCGCGGTTCGCCGCACGGGGCGGCCCGCCCCGGCGTGCGGGTAGGTGGCTGGAGCGCCCGGGTAACCGTGCGCCTAGAGGAATGATCGTCAGGCCGCGCGAGCGGCCCACAGAATCCGGCCTACAGACCTGCTCCACTCTTACTGTAGTGTTTCCAAATCTTGAGACACTACTTCACCTATGTGTTCCAAGTCATTCATTTAACGTGGAAACAAGCTCTTGAGCGCTTCAAGAGTTGCGCCTAAGTCATTGTCCCGATTGAAAAAAGAGCATCGCGCCCTTGTAAAGCCCGGCATTTTTCCCTAAAGTGGGAGCCTGTGCAAGAAAGTGGTGATTTGTGGGGCTTAAACCCGTGTCTCGGGACCCTCTTACGGTCACAGCGCTTTTCGGGGAAGGACGATGTTTCAGGGCAGTTCCGCGCTCGCGCTCGACGCGAAGGGCCGCATGACGGTACCGGCTCGGCATCGCGACGCGCTCTCGTCGGCCTGCGCCGGCAATCTGACTGTTACCCGCCACCCTGATGGCTGCCTGTTGCTGTTTCCGCGTCCGACCTGGGAGACCCAGCGCGAGAAATTCGCGGCTCTCCCGGTCAATGCCCGCGCCTGGGCCAGGATTTTTCTGGGCAACGCCACCGACGTCGATATGGACGGCACCGGACGAATCCTGATCAGTCCGGAATTGCGTTCCGCGGCGGGCCTGAACCGCGATCTGATGTTGTTGGGAATGGGGAGTCATTTCGAGATCTGGGACAAGGCCACTCTAGAGGCCCACGAGCGGACGGTCATCGCTGGTGGCATGCCGGAATCAGTGGCCAATTTGTCGTTCTAGGATCCACCTTGACTCGGGAGGGACGGGATGCGCGCCACCAACCGCCGCGCGACGACGAGCACCAGCCCGTGCTGCTCGAGCCGTCTCTCACGATACTCGCGATCGGCGCCAGTGATGTGTGTGTCGACGCTACTTTCGGCCGCGGCGGTCACAGCGCCGCGATCCTCTCCCGTCTCGGCCCTGACGGGCGTTTGCTGGCACTCGACCGCGACCCCGACGCGGTGGCAGTGGCCCGCACCTGGCAGGACCCGCGCTTCGCAATCGAGCACGCGCGGTTTTCACAACTCGCCGAAGCACTTGCACAGCACGGGATCGACGCCGTCGACGCGATCCTGTTCGACCTCGGCGTTTCCTCGCCGCAACTCGACAACCCGGAGCGCGGCTTCAGCTTTCGAGACGACGGCCCGCTCGACATGCGCATGGACCCTTCGAGCGGCTTTTCCGCCCGAGAGTGGCTCTTGCAGGCCTCCGAAACCAACATTGCAGAGGTGCTGAAGAATTATGGGGAAGAACGGTTTGCTGTTCCGATTGCAAAGGCGATTGTTGCTCGCCGCGGGGACCGCGGCGCCGACGCATTCGCGACTACCGGGGAGCTTGCCCGCGTCGTGGCGGGCGTCGTCCGCAGCCGGCAGAAAGGGGCGGCGCTGGCCAAGGACCCGGCTACCCGCTCCTTTCAGGCTCTACGGATTTTCGTCAATCAAGAGCTTGAAGAGCTCGCGCTTGGTCTAGACGTGGCAGTTCAACATCTGCGTCCCGGGGGCAGGCTTGCCGTGATCAGCTTTCACTCGCTCGAGGACCGCATCGTCAAGCGGTTCATTGCCGAGGAGTCGGGTCGCAACGCGGCGCGCGACCCGATCCGCGGCACGGTCCTGCCCGGAGCTAGGGTGCGTTTGCGCAGCCTTGGCCGGATTCTGCCGGATGAGGCCGATGTGGCGGCCAATCCGCGTGCCCGCTCGGCCGTGCTGCGCGCGGCAGTGCGGGTATAGGGGAGGGCGCAGTGGCGCGGCTCAATATCCTGCTCTCGGCGATCCTGGTGCTGTGCGCGCTGGCGTTGGTCACGTCGCAGCAACGCGCCCGAGCGCTGTTCATCGATCTCGACGCCGCCAAGGCCAGGACGATCCAGCTCGAGACCCACTGGAACGAACTGCAGGTCGAGCAGCGCCAGTTCTCGCGCAACTCGCTGATCGACGGCAAGGCGCGTGCGGAACTCTCGATGAGCGCGGTTGCCCCGCAGCGCACGCTGATGCTGACTATGCACGGCGACCAGCCGCGGCTCGCCCGGATGCTGGCGCCGGCACCGGCGGCCAGCAAGCCGGCTCCCGGTCCAGGTTCGGGTGCAATCGTCGTGCGGGGTAAGCGCTGATGGCCCGTGGCAGCGCGCGTACCGTCGGTTACGCGGCAAATCCCCTGCTGCAGGTGCGCATGCCGGCCTACCGCTCCGGAGTGATGCTGGCGCTGATCGCCTTCGCCTTCATGGCCCTGGCGGTGCGTGCCACCTACCTGCAGGCATTTTCCGATGACTACCTGCGCGAGCAGGGCGAGTCGCGCTACGGCCGCACCCTGATCCTGCCGGCCTCGCGCGGCAAGATCCTGGACCGCAACGGCAATGTGCTGGCCGCCAGCCTGCCGGCGTACGCCGTCTGGGCCGACCCCGACCAGACCAAAGCCGGACCCCAAGAACTGAACCGGCTCGGCAAGCTCCTCAACCTCAAGCCCAAGGCGCTGCGCGGCAAGTTGAGCGAGACCGACCGCAGCCTGGTGTACCTGCGCCGCCAGCTCGATCCGGCGGTGGCCGACCAGGTCCGCGCACTCAAGCTCCCCGGCATCAATCTCCAGCGGGAATACAAGCGCCATTATCCCGAGGGTGAAACCGTGGCGCACATCGTCGGCTTCACCAACGTCGACGACCTCGGCCAGGAAGGCATCGAGCTGGCGCGTAATCGCCAGCTGGCCGGCCAGACCGGCAGCCGCCGGGTGATCAAGGACCGGCTCGGCCGGGTCATCGAGGATGTGCGCGCGGTGCGCGAGCCCCACGACGGCGATGACATCGTGCTTTCGATCGACGCCAAGATGCAGTTCCTGGCCTTCGATGCGCTGCGCGACGCGGTCCAGGACAACAAGGCCAAGGCGGGTGCGGTGGTGGTGCTCGACGTCGTCAGCGGCGAAATCCTGGCGCTGGCCAACTGGCCGACCTACAACCCCAACCAGCGCGCCCGCTTGAGCGGCGCGCAGCTGCGCAATCGGGTCATCACCGATACCTTCGAGCCGGGGTCGACGATGAAGCCGTTCACCGCCGCTCTGGCACTGGAACTTGGCAAGGCCAGACCGCTGACGGTGTTCCAGACTGCGCCGGGCAGGCTGACGATCGGCTCGGCCACGATCGGCGACGCTCATCCCCACGGCGCGCTGACGCTCGAGGAAGTGATCGAGAAGTCCTCGAACGTCGGCATCGCCAAGCTGGCACTTCAGATGGAGCCCAGGGAGATCTGGGAGTTCTACGCCGCGCTCGGATTCGGTCAGGTGCCGCAACTGGGCTTCCCGGGGGCGGTGGCGGGTCGCGTTCGACCCTATCGCAGCTGGCGCCCGATCGAGCAGGCGACGATGTCGTACGGTCATGGGATGTCGGTCTCGCTCATCCAGATTGCCCGCGCCTACCTCGCCTTCGCGCGCGACGGCGAGCTGCTGCCGCTGTCGATTACGCGCCGCGACGCCGTGCCCGCGGGCACCCGCGTGATCAGTAAGGAAACCGCGCGGGCCGTACGCAAGATGCTGGAGATGGCGGCCGGCCCGAACGGCACCGCCCCGCGCGCCCAGATCGCCGGTTACCGGGTCGCCGGCAAGACCGGCACCGCGCTGAAGATCGAGAACGGCAAGTACGTCAAGAAATACGTCGCGTCCTTCGTCGGCTTCGCGCCGGTGTCGGCGCCGCGGATCGTGGTCGCCGCCATGATCGATGAGCCCGGTGCCGGCCGCCACTACGGCGGGAACGTCGCCGCCCCGCCGTTCGCGCGGGGCGCCGGCGAAGCCATGCGGGCCCCGCAGGTCGAGCCCGATGCGCCCGGGGTGG
>JAHYJF010000237.1 GCA_019428955.1 Burkholderiaceae bacterium | reverse complement strand
TTCTCGGCCCCATCGGCTACGTCCCGCCCGCAGAAGCAGAGGAGGCCTTCTATGCAAACCTGAACTCACTCGATATGGTCGCCTAGTCGTTGAACAAATCACCCTCCGGTAAACCCGGGGCGGTTCAACCGTGCGGTCGGGCTGGTATTCCGGCTGGCGCGGGAGGAACGCGATGCCTGGGTGACCTGGCCCGCGCGGGCAGCTGCGCTGATGGCATCGGAACTGGGGGTGATGATCGCGGATCACGGAAGTCTGGAGCCCGCCATGATGCAGAAGGTGCTGGAAGCCCATGTCCGTGCCCAACTCGAAAGCCTCGCCGAGATCCGCGTCGACCTACGGTGAGGGCATGGCCGGATCGGCGGCCTTCGACGGTGGCGAAGACCTTCTGCGGTCCTGGGGCCTGGGTGTCCGGCCAGACGCTGATCTGACGGTGTCGCAGTGGGCCGATGCGCACCGGATGCTGGGGTCGCGCGCCAGCGCCGAACCGGGACGCTACCGCACATCGCGCACGCCCTACATGCGCGAGATCATGGATGCGCTGTCGCCGAGTTCAGCCGTCCAGCGCGTGGTGTTCATGAAGGCGGCGCAGGTCGGGGCTACAGAGGCCGGGAACAACTGGATCGGCTTTGCCATCCACCAGGCGCCGGGGCCGATGCTCGCGGTGCAGCCGACCGTGGAACTCGCCAAGCGCAACTCGCGTCAGCGGATCGACCCGCTGATCGAGGAAAGTGCCGCCCTGCGCGAACGGGTCAAACCGGCGCGGTCGCGCGACGCGGGCAACACGATGCTGTCCAAGGAATTCGCGGGCGGCATCCTGATCATGACGGGCGCGAACTCTGCGGTCGGGCTGCGGTCCACCCCGGCGCGCTACATCTTCCTCGACGAGGTCGATGCTTATCCGGCCTCGGCCGACGAGGAAGGCGACCCGGTCACGCTGGCAGAAGCGCGGTCGCTGACCTTCGCCCATCGGCGCAAGGTGCTGCTGGTCTCGACTCCAACGATCCGGGGGCTGTCGCGCATCGAGCGGGAATACGAGGCGAGCGACCAGCGGCGGTTCTTCGTGCCGTGCCCGCATTGCGGCGCGATGCAGTGGCTGAAGTTCGACCGCCTGCGCTGGCAGAATGGCCGCCCGGAGACGGCGGAATATCACTGCGAGGGCTGCGACGCGGCAATCGCGGAGCACCACAAGACGGCGATGCTGGAGGGCGGCGAATGGCGGGCGACCGCCACGGCCGCCGATCCGACCACGGTCGGATATCACCTCTCGGCGCTCTATTCGCCGATCGGCTGGCTGAGCTGGGAGCGGATCGTGCGGGCATGGGACGCAGCGCAGGGTTCGGACGAGGCAATTCGGGCATTCAAGAACACCATCCTTGGCGAGACTTGGGTGGAAACCGGGGAGGCACCGGACTGGTCGCGGCTTTATGACAGGCGCGAGGCGTGGAAGCCGGGCAGCGTCCCTGCGGGCGGGCTGTTCCTGACCGCCGGGGCCGACGTTCAGAAGGACCGGATCGAGGTCGATGTCTGGGCTTGGGGTCGGGGCGGGACAAGCTGGCTGGTCGATCACATTGTGATCGACGGCGGCCCGGACCATCAGGGCGCATGGGCGGAACTGACCAAGCTGCTGGACCGGATATGGACCCATCAGAACGGCGCGCATCTGCGGCTGGCCAAACTCGCCATCGACACTGGCTATGAGGCGCCAGTGGTTTATTCCTGGTCGCGGCGGCAAGGGGTGGCGCAAGTTGCCCCGGTCAAGGGCGTCGAAGGGTTCAACCGTTCCAGCCCGGTATCGGGGCCTACTTACGTCGACGTCACCGACGCGGGCAAACGCCTGCGCCGGGGCGCGCGGCTCTGGACGGTGGCGGTCTCGACCTTCAAGGCGGAAACCTACCGCCATCTCGGCTTGCCGCGCCCGACGAAGGAAGAACTGGCCGAAGGGGCGGTGTATCCTCCTGGCACCGTGCATCTGCCGGATTGGGTGGACAGCGAATGGCTGAAGCAGCTCGTGGCCGAGGAATTGGTCACCGTGCGCACCAAGCGCGGCTTTGCCCGGCTCGAATGGCAGAAGCTGCGCGAGCGCAACGAGGCGCTGGACTGCCGGGTCTACGCCCGCGCCGCCGCCTGGATCGTCGGGGCGGATCGCTGGTCCGAGGCGCGCTGGGCCGATCTGGAGGCGCAGGTGGCAGGCGATGGCAAGGATGACGGGGGTCACGACAAGGCCGCCGCCGGATCCATCCGTGCGGTGCGCAGTCCGGCACGGCGCAGGTCTGTGGCGTCGAATTACATGAGGTAGACATGGCCACAATCGCAGAATTGAAATCCCGTCGCGAGGCACTGGCGGCCTCACGCTCGAGCGGTGTGGCGCGGGTCAGCTATGACGGCAAGACCGTGGACTACCGTAGCCTTGCCGAGATCGACCGGGCCATCGAGGTGCTGGACCGCGAGATCGCGACAGCCGAGGGGCGCAAGATCATCCGGCAGGTGCGCGTGATCACCACCAAGGGACTGTGACGCATGGGCTGGCTTGACGCCTTTCGCCGCCGGGGCACCGGCGGTCCCGTCGCTGTGCGCGCGCGGCTGGAAGGGGCGATGTCGCAGCGTCGGTTGCGGGGCTGGCAGCCGCCGCTCGAAAACATCAACTCGCTGATCGCCTCGGGCGGGCCGCGTCTGTTGGCGCGATCACGCGAGTTGGTGGTGACCAATGGCTATGCCGCCAATGCCTGTGAGGCCTTTGCGTCGAACCTGGTTGGCGATGGGATTAAACCTTCGTCGTTGATCGAGGATCCGGCCCTGCGGGATCGGGTTCAGCGGTTGTGGCTCGCCTGGACCGATGAGGCCGATGCCGATGGGTTGACCGATTTCTACGGTCTGCAGGCGATGGTCGCGCGGGAGATGTTCGTCGCGGGCGAATGCTTCGTGCGGCTCCGCCCGCGCCGGACCGAGGATGGGTTGCTGGTCCCGATCCAGCTGCAATAGCTGCAATCGGAAATGCTGCCCTTCGAGAAGACCGAGACGGCAGCCAACGGCAATCGCATCCGCTGCGGCATCGAGTTCGACGCCATCGGCCGCCGCGTCGCCTATCACTTCCGCCGCCGCCATCCCGGCGACAGCACGGATCAGGGCATCGTCACGCCCGAAACGGTCCGCGTTCCGGCCGGGGACGTTCTGCACATCTACCGACCGATTGATGCAGGGCAGATCCGTGGCTTGCCGCATGTGGCACCCGCAATGGTGCGGCTGTTTCTGCTCGACCAATACGACGACGCCGAACTTGACCGGAAGAAGACGGCGGCGATGTTCGCGGGCTTCATCACCAAGACCGCACCCGAAGAACAACTGATGGGCGAGATCGAGGCGACCGACGACAGCGGCGCGACGGTCAGTCTGGAGCCCGGCACCCTGCAGGTGCTGCTGCCCGGCGAAGATGTGAAGTTCTCCAGCCCCGCCGATGTTGGCGGTGGCTATGAGGCGTTCCAGTATCGGACGCTGCTGTCGGTCTCGGCCTCGCTCGGGCTGCCGTATCACCTGGTGACCGGCGATGTGCGGCAGGCCAACTATTCCAGCTTGCGCGCCGAACTGGTCGAGTTCCGCCGCCGCGTCGAGCAGTTGCAGCACGGGGTGGTCGCGCATCAACTCTGCCGCACGATCTGGGCGCGCTGGATGGAAACTGCAGTGTTGTCGGGGGCATTGGACCTGCCGGACTTCGCCCGGTCCCCAGCGCGCTATCGCCCGGTGAACTGGATCCCGCCGCGTTGGGACTGGGTCGATCCCTTGAAGGACATCCAGGCGCAGGTTCTGGCGATGGAGGCCGGGATCATCTCGCGGCGCAAGGTGGTCGAGGCCACCGGCTACGACGTCGAGGAAATCGACCGCGAAAACGCAGCGGATGCCAAGCGCGCCGGGGACATGGGTCTCACCTATCGCACCAGCCCCGGCGAGACGCAGGGGGCGCGGGCGACACCGCAGAGTTTGCCGGACACCGGCGCGGCTGGACCCGGTCCTGCCGACACGGGCGGCACCGATCCACAACAGGAGGCGTAAGCCCATGAGCAACTGGTACACGATCCGCGCCCTGGCCACGGGCGCGGAGGTGATAATCTATGACGAAATCGGGGCCTACGGCGTCTCGGCCAAGGGGTTCCTCGCGGAACTGTGCGCATTGCCGGATGGCACGCCGCTGACCTTGCGGCTGAACAGCCCGGGCGGTTCGGTCTTCGATGCGGTCGCGATCTACAATGCGCTTCTGCGCCATTCCGGCACCGTGACGGTCTGGATCGATGGCATTGCGGCCTCGGCCGCATCTTACGTCGCGATGGCGGGCGACGAGATCGTCATGCCGGAGAATGCCTTCCTGATGATCCATGATCCGGCCGGGGTGGTCATGGGCACCGCCATCGACATGCGCGCGATGGCCGAGGCGCTGGACAAGATCAAGGGCAGCCTGCTGCAGGGTTATTCCGCCAAGTCAGGACGGCCGCAGGAAGAAATCTCTCCCTTGATGGCGGCGGAAACCTGGCTCGATGCCAAGGATGCGCTGGATCTCGGCTTTGCTGACCGAATCGCCGAACCGGTCCGCATCGCTGCGCGGTTCGACGTCGGACGCTTCCGCAATGCGCCGCCAGAGTTGGCCGAAGCTGTTGTTAATGCGGGAGAGGAAGATCCCTCAGCCGGAGCTGTAGCGCCTTTTACTGACGCGGGTGACGAACCTGCCACCGATGATGAAGTTGAAAGCGCTGGAGGTGAGGACGCTCTTGGGCCCGAGAGTCTGCCTGCTGATCCTGATCCACCTGCAGATATGGAAGCGGCACCCGCAGAAACACATGCAGTCAGCACCATCGCCGCCGACATTCGTACCGAAGCACTGACCCACGCCCGCGTGGTCGTCGATCTATGCCGTCTCGCCGGACAACCGCAGATGGCGGGCCAGTTCCTCGAGCGCGACACCGGTATCGACGATGTCCGCGCCGCTCTGCTGGCCACCCGCGCCGAGGCCGTGCCCGACATTTCCGCCGCCCACCCGCAACCCGGCCGCCCGTCTGGCGCGCGCCCCTGGGGCGATGTCATCGCCCGCACCTTCCGTCTGAAAGGATAGACCCATGCCGATCCTCACCGAAACCCCGCACGCCGGCGGCTTCCTCGTCTGGGAAGCGTTGCGCGACTATTGCCGCAGCACCGTGATTCTGGCCTCCGGCAATCTGCAACCCGGCACCATTCTGGGCAAGATCACCGCCTCGGGCAAATACGCGGCCCACGATCCCGCTGCCGCGAACGGCACTCAGACGGCAGCCGCGATCCTCTGGGACAGCGTCGATGCCAGCGGCGGCGACAAGAATGCCGTCGTGCTGATCCGCGGCCCCGCCATCGTCAACCAATACGAGATCAGCATCCCCGGCACGCCCACCGCACCACAGATCGCGGCTGCTTACGCCGCCCT
>JAHYJF010000236.1 GCA_019428955.1 Burkholderiaceae bacterium | reverse complement strand
CGGCTGGCCTGCGTGAGCAGCGCGTTGATCACCCTGATGATCGGCGCGTCGTCCTCGGTTTCGAGCAGGTCCTCGATCTTCGGGAGATCCTGCAGCAGGCGGGTCAGGTCGACGTCGCTCGCGACCTCGTCGACCACCGATGCGGCCGAGCCTTCATGCTGGGCGTAGGCGCGTGAAATCGCCTCCACCACCTCGGCCTCCGGCTTGAGCCTGGTCACCAGTCGGCGCGGCACGGTGCGGGAAAGTTCCGCCAGCGCCTGGGAAGGGGTCTTGGGACTGATCCAGACCTCGAGCGCGTCTACCGACTCCGCGCTCACCAGCAGATGGTTGGCACGGGCGAAACCGTAGGAAACAAAGCGCGCCGGGGAGACAGTAGCCATTTGGTGGTCTGGGCCAGGAGTCGTTTGGTATTGGTCTAGTTGATGTACAGCTGGGCATCAAACGACGAGTCTGGCGGTGCCGGCTTGGCTTGCGCAGCTGGAGCCTCGGCACCACGTCCCGCCACTATCGCAGCCAGTGATTGTGGCGAACCCCCAGGGGCGGCTCCTGGCACCAGCGCCGGCGGCGTTGCGCTGCCCTGCTTGCCATTGTCCGGCTGCTGGCCCGCCGGTGACTTGCTCTCGGGCGGAACCGGCAGCACCGGCATGTCAGACTGCGGCATGTCCGGGAGCAGCCAGTGCTCGCCCATCCGCGAGTCGCCGCGGAGCTGGCGAATGTAGTCATAGCGATCGGCCGTCACCCGATAGGCAGCATTGGTGTCGCGCACGATCACCGGTCGCAGGAACACCAGCAGGTTGGTCTTGACGCGCTTGCGGGTGTCGTAGCGGAACAGCTGCCCGATCCCCGGTATGTCGCCCAGTCCCGGAACCGATTGCTTGCCGTCCTGCATCGTTTCCTCGATCAGGCCACCGAGGACCACGATCTGGCCGTCGTCAACCAACACGTTGGTCTCGATCGAGCGTTTCTTGGTGATCAGTCCGGCGGCCAGCGATGCGTCCAGCACGCTCGACACCTCCTGGAAGATCGCCATCTTGACCGCGCCATTCTCCGACACTTGCGGCTTGACCCTCAGGGTGGTGCCGACGTCCTTGCGCTCGATCGTCTGGAAAGGGCTGTTGGAAGTGCCACCGCCCGTCGGTGGCAAGTACGACCCGGTCACGAACGGGACGTTCTGGCCAATGATGATCCGCGCTTCCTCATTGTCCATGGTCATCAGGTTCGGGGTCGCCAGAATGTTGGCATTGGCGTCGTTCTCGAGCGCCCGGGCGAGCAATCCGAGATTCAGCACCGTGCCGACGCCGGGCAGCGTGGTGGTCCCGCGCACGATCCCGAGGTTGAGGCCCTGGCCGATGGCGCCGAGGTTGGTGGTGGCGTCGAGGATGTTTCCGCCTGCCCCCCTGGCGGGCAGGTTGGTGCCGCCAATCACCCGAGTCGTACCCTCGGGCGCGTTGAGGAACTGCCACTGGATGCCCAGCTCCGCCGCTTTCTCGGCCGAAACCTCGACGATCAGTGATTCGATGTAGACCTGGGCCCGGCGGGTGTCGAGACGTTCGATCACGGCGCGCAGGTTGCGGTACACTGGCAACGGGGCGGTGATGATCAGAGAATTGGTGCTCGGGTCGGCGGCAATCACGGCTCCGCCTGCGGAGATCGATACCGGGGCTTGCGATGACGCCTGCAGCGGCGCCGGGGTGGCGCCGGCTCCACCGCTGGTTGCGCCGGCACCCGAGGTTGATGACAAGCTCGAGCCCGCCTTGGCGGGGCTGGTGGACGCCCCCCCCGAGCTGTCGCCCAGCACCGCACGCAGCGTTTCGGCGAGCTTCACGGCCTCGGCGTTGCGCAAGTACACGACATGGATGTTGCCCTTGTCGTCACCGGCCTGGTCGAGCCTTGCGATCAGCGTCTTGGCGAGGTTCACCTTGGCCACGCTCGAAGAACGAATCAGGATCGAGTTCACTCGCGGATCGGCCAATACGATTACGCGTCCGGCGTCAGCGCCGGCAGCAGGCGCTCCGCCGCGCTGCATCTCGTCGAGCAGTTTCGAAACCGAAACTGCGACGTCGGTGGCGACCGAATTATTGAGCTTGACGACCTCGACCTCGCTGGTCGACGGGCTGTCGATGGTCGCGATGATCCGGGCGATCCGCTGCAGGTTCGAGGCGTAGTCGGTGATCACCAGCGAGTTGTTGTTGGCGTAGGCGGTGATGGTGTTGTTGGCCGTGATCAGTGGCCGCAGGACCGGCACCAGGTGGGTTGCCGACTCGTAGTTGATGCGGAAGATCTGGGTGACGATCTGGTCGCCGCCGCGCGCCGCCTGCTCCCCGACCGTGACCGGACCGTACTGGAGCTTGGCGTCAGCTTCCGGGACGACCTTGGCGAACGATCCACTGTCGACGATGGCGAAACCGTGCAGGCGCAGGGTCGACTGCAGCATCTCGTAGGCTTGCGCAAGCGCAATCGGCTTGGGCGTTTCGAGCGTGATCTTGCCGACCACGCGTTGATCGATGACGAAGGTCCGGTTGAGCAGATGACCGAAGGCCCCGATCACCGACTGAATGTCGGCGTCCTTGAAATTGAGCGTGATCGGCTGGCCGCGATTGACCTTTGGCTTGTCGACCCTGGCCTGCGCCAGTTTGGTAGGAGCTGCTCCGGGCTTCTTGGCGGCGGCCGAAGCCACTTTCTTCGCTGGCACCTTGGCCGCGATCGGCTTCGCCTCGGTCGCCGCCTGCGCGCTTTCGCCCAGGCCGCTCCAGGCCGGGATCGCCAGGACCCCCAGTACCAGGAGACCAGCCGAGGTCGCCGACCGAACGCGCCGGGCAGTCAGTCCGAACCCTCGTCCGGGCCCATGCTCGCGCTGCTTATCCACTGTCATGCTCCTGTTCACTGCCCTATTGTAATAACGGTAGCGTCGCCTTCACGCTTCCCCACCAGATTCAGGAAAGACCTGATCCTGGCTTCCTCGCTTGGATCGGAACGCGCAAGGCCGCGAAAACTCAGACCGGTACGGGCATTCCAGGTGCCATTGCCGGTAAGTTGCAGCGGGCCGGCCAGCGTCGCCATCGTGACGGCCGTACTGGCACCACTGCCCACCACTTCGATACGATAGCTGCCCAGCGGGCGCACCGGACTCAGCGCCGATGCCAGGTCACGCAACTCGATGGTCGCGCGCCCCTCGAAACCGGTGTTGCGAAAGGCCATACCTTCCCAGCGCAACGCCAGCGCAGCAACCGGCCTGAAGGTGTTCCACGGCGAGCCCAACCGTCCCAGTTCGACCGACGGCAAGGCAAACCCGCCGGCGCCGATCCGGACCTCGGCCAGATTGCCGGCCAGGCGCACCGGAGCCGCCATTCCCTCCAGCCGGAAGGCCGCGTCGACCACCCCGACCATCAGTGGCAGGGCCCGCAGGTCCCAGTCGAGCCGGCCGGGAATTGCCACCCCTGCGAGCACCTGAGGCTTGCCGCCGTTGCCCTCGGGACGCGCCCGCGCCACGTCGATCAGCACGATCCGGCCACTGCCGCGCCACACTGTACCCGACGTTTCAGCAAGTGCCAGCCGCCCGGACGTGACCCTGCGCAGCGCGGCGTCAGCAAGGCTGGCCGGCGCAAAAGCCGCCAGCGCGATCGCGGATCCCAGCAGGGCCGCGACAATCATGCCGATCCAGCGGATCGTCTTCACCGCTTTGTCTCCACTGCGCGACGGTACATCCCGCTCATTCCTTTGCTCGCCATCAACGTTTTTCCTGGCGTGGCGCTTCCAGCACGAGCCTGGCAATAACCAATCCGGGCTGCAGATCCCGCGAAACATTCGCGTCGACCACCCGCACCCGGGTCTCGCGCAGCACCGAGTCCAGCCAGTCGACCAGGGTCGCGAACGGCACGCCCTTCGCCTTGACTTCGATCCGCTCGCCCGCCAGCCCCACCTGCGCCATGGCGCCGAGTCCGGCGCTGAGCGCGGACTGCTCGATGCGTTCGCGCAGCTGGGAGCTGGAATCAGCGACCACCGGCGCGCTGGCGAGGCGCCGAACTTCGCCGGCCAGCAACTCCATGCGGCTCACCTGGGCGCGCAAACCCGGCAGTTCCGCCGAGATTTCGCTCCGACCGACCGTCGCCGGTTCGATGAGCAGCAGGTAGATCAGGGCCAGAACCATGACCGTCAGGCCGGCGCCAACCATGCGCCGTTCGCGTCGGGCCAGACCTCGCCATTTCTGCAGCAGTGTTTCAATCATGGTCGGGCTCCTACATCACCGTGACCGCGGCCACGAGCGAGGACTCGCGGGGCTGGTCGAACTCGAGCCGCAGGCCGACCCGCCGACAGGCTTCGAGCAGGCTGTCACGCGCCGCCCTGCTCTGTACCACTGCCGGTTTGAACTTGATGCGCAGCGCGCCTTCGCGATAGTCGACCGACGCCAGTGAATCGAGCGACTGCGCGCCGAGCGCCTGGCCCAGGCGGGCCAACAGGGGCACGAAATCGCCCGGACCGCTCTGCCCGGCGCGGGTGCGCAGCGCGGATACTTCGCGCTCCATCTGCAATACCGGATCGACGACCACCTTGGTTTCCGGGAACGTGCGCCGGAAGGTAGTCTCGAGCGCGGAGCGCAGTTCGTTGCGCTCCTGGGCCAGCTGGGCCCAATGCACGTTCAACCCCAACAGCCAGGCGGCCAGTGCCGCCGCCGCAAGGGCTCCCGGCCAGCGCCACGCCCGCCAATTGATGTCATTGACCCAGCCCAGCGCGCCGCGCCGCACCCGCCCGGCGAGCAAATCGACGCTCGCCGGCTGGGGAGCCGGCATCCGGTGCATCTTGCCGTCGATCGCCAGCCCCAGGTCGGCTAACGCGGCGTCAATCGGCTCCTGCCAACCGTCGTCGAGGGCGAACACGACTACCTTGCCGCCGGCGCACTCGCCGGCATTGGCGAGCAGGCTGGTCAGCGCCTCCTGGCGACCTTGGGCGTCTTCGCCTGCCGGCCAGCCGATTCCAGCAGTGGCGTCGCACCGCAATGCCAGTCCGTCGGGGAGGCAAAGCAGCGACCAGTTGCCCTTGCCAGTCATCGGCAGCGCAAGTTGTGCCGGCCAGGCAGCCTGGACCTTGGCCCCGCGGCGCTCGAAGGCCCCGAGCACGAATTCCAGCCAGTTACGATCGATTACGGCCACCAGGCGTTCGCCCTCCGGACCTACCTGCGGGCCGAGCGCAAAGGCGCAGGAACCAGCATCCTGGAGCAACTGGTCCTCAACCAGGTTCGGTAGCGCCAAGCGCAGTTTCGCCCCCGATATCGGCGGCACCTTGGTACGCAACAACGCGACATCGCGAGCGTCGAATAGCAGCGTCACGGAATTTAGTTGCGGCAGCGCGTCGAGACTGATGCGCTGGTAGCCTGCCCCGTCCGGCCCGAGCCACAGTGCCACCAGGCGCGCTTCAGTGGCAAACGCTCGCTCCCCTACCGAGCGCGGCGGCAACCAGATGAACGACTCGCCCTTTCGAATGTTCGTCGCTGTCATGTCCTCGTCCGTGCCTTCGGCCGGGCC
>JAHYJF010000235.1 GCA_019428955.1 Burkholderiaceae bacterium | reverse complement strand
TGCGCAATTGGCCGATGACAGCAGATTCGATTTCACCTGCTGGGACTCGGCCGACAGGGCACGAACCAGCGCCATGCTTTAGCACTGTCTGGCTGACGTAGTAGCGGTACAGCCGCCTGCCCTTGCGCGTGTGGGTCGGCGAGAAGGCCGCTCCATCAGGCCCATATAGCAATCCCCGCAGCAGCGCAGGCGTGTCGGCGCGGGTTCGGGCGGCGCGCTTTCTCGGGCTCTCGGTAAGGATGGCATGGGCCCCATCCCAAAGTTCACGGTCGATGATCGCCGAATGCTCGCCGGGATAGCTGGTTCCCTTGTGAACAGCCTCGCCGATGTAGACTCGGTTGTTCAGCATCCGGTAGATGAACTTCTTGTCGATGCGGTGGCCACGGCTGGTTGTGACGCCCCGTTCGGCGAGTTCGCGCGCCAGCAACGTGCCCGATCCGATCTCGATGAACCGGTTGAAGACCCAGCGGACATGGGCGGCATCGGCGGTCTCGACCAGCTTACGGTTCTTGACCCCATAGCCCAATGGCGGGCAACCGCCCATCCACATGCCCTTCATCCGGCTGGCGCGGACCTTGTCGCGGATGCGTTCGGCCGTCACTTCCCGCTCGAACTGGGCGAACGACAGCAGGATGTTCAGCGTGAGCCGCCCCATGGACGTGGTAGTGTTGAACGATTGTGTGACGGAAACGAACGTCACGCCGTTGCGGTCGAACACCTCGACCAGCTTGGAGAAATCCATCAGCGAGCGGGACAGGCGGTCGATCTTGTAGACGACCACCACGTCAACCAGCCCATCCTCGATGTCGGCCAGTAACCGTTTCAGGCCGGGGCGTTCCAATGTTCCGCCGGAAATGCCGCCATCGTCGTACTGATCGCGCACCAGCACCCAGCCCTCGGACCTTTGGCTGGCGATGTAGGACTCGCAGGCTTCGCGTTGGGCATGCAGGCTGTTGAACTCCTGCTCGAGACCTTCTTCGCTAGATTTCCGGGTGTAAACGGCACAGCGCAGCTTGCGGACGACAGGTTTGTTCATGCCGTCCTCCGGTGGTTTTTCAGCCCGAAGAAGACCCAACCGTTCCACCGCGTGCCGGTGATGGCGCGCGCGATGGCCGACAGCGACTGGTACGGCCGCCCCTGCCACTCGAAGCCACCTTGGGTCACGGTAACGATCTGTTCGACGCCCTGCCATTCGCGCAGCAGCCGGGTGCCGGTGATGGGGCGGTCGCGATCGGCGCGGATGCGGCGCATGGTGATGTTGCCGCCATCAAGCTGTTCGCCCAAGGCTTCCAAACGCTTGATAGTTTCTGGCTTCAGCCCGCCATAGGCCAGTTCCTGGATACGATACGCCAGTCGACTTTCCAGGTAGCGACGATTGAACGCAGGCGGCTCTGTTTCATACAGTTCACGCCATTGGGCCTTCAGGTCGGGCGTCGGTGTGGTCTTCAGCGCGGCCAGGCGCGCAGGAATGGGGTCGGACTTCGTCATGCGTCTCTCCGGTGAGTTGGAGTTGCATGAAGGCATTGGTCTGGCGGACAGTGTAGGCAACTTTCTCCAGTCTGGTCAGAGACTTCGCCCGTCTCTCGCATCCGCAACCGGATCAGGCCAAGCGCCAGCAGACCGCACAATTCGGCGCGGCGCTGGGCGGGGGTCATCTGCTCGGGTGGCAAGGCGTTCGGGCGCTTCATCGTTCAGGATCTCGATGTCAGGGGCTTCCTTACCCACGAAAAGCCAGTCTTAGCGCCTGGATGGGACAGGCGACCTGAGCATGGGCACAGAAAATGGAACGGAGGTGGAACATCTACTCTTGCCGCCAGAAGTTTCGTCCACGATTATCAATGGTTGAATCAGGAAGGCGCAGTTAATCGAAAGGGTGAGTTCATGCAGCGCAAGGTTGTTCCGATCGGCCCCAATACTCTTGCCTTGATCGAAGACGCGAGGATCGATCTGGCCCGTGCTGCACTTGCCGTTCGCGAGGGCGAGAACGAGCCCACCTTCAATCTGTCGGAGGACGTGCCCAATCCGACAGACGATGAAGCCGTTGATGCGTTCAGAAAATGCCTCGTCGAAACGCTTTCGCGGTTCGACCCAGATGAGCTGAGGCCCGCAGAACAGCGCTGTCGCAGGATCCGTGCCCTCGCCGATGGAAAGGGCCTCACTTCCCTCACCACGATTATCGAACAGAAGTTCGATGACGATCAGTCGCAGGAATTCGAAAATCAACCTGATCCGCTCTGCCGGAGCATTTGGGTGTTTCTCCATGCACGCCAGATATTCGAGGATGCGGAGAGTTTCCATTTTGCCCGGCAGTTTCGCGATTACGGCAAGATGTACGATGCTTTCGAGGTCGAACTTGAAAAGGCATCATTTCTGGATGCCGCCTCCATCGATGAGGCCGCACTGGCAAAGAAGATTACCAAGGTTCTCGCGCTCAAGACCAATTGCACCGTCAAGGCGCTTGACCTGCCCGCGACAGCAGCACACCCAGCGTCAATCATTTTGATTGTCCGCCACGGGGGACCGCTTTCGAGCGTCTACGACCATCGCGATGATGGGCGAAGAGGGACGATTTATTTTCGCCCTCCGAATGAGGCGACGCTCATTTACACGCCGTCCATGCGGCAGATCGAAGTCTGCGCCGACAGCCCGGTGGTCCGCCAGGAAGTCGCAGGCGCCTTCGCAGCTGTTACGCTTGCGCACGATGTTTCGCAGAAGCCTTTGACATGGAAGCGCTACAACCTCTCCCGGTTCCGGTCGTCGCTTCATCTCGATGTGCCAAAGGTTGACGGTTTCGAGATCAAGTTAGCCAAGATACTCGAGGCTGAAATCCGGCTTGGAAACTGGAGTCGAAAGCTGCTCCTGAAGGTTGCGATCGAGGACGAAATCGGTGATGTGGCGGATCGCTACCTCAAGCCAAACAACATTTTCCGTCGTGCCGACGGTTTCAGCCGCATCGGCATTGCCGTCGCCTACAATCGGGTGGGGGACGAGAAGGAACGCACCCTGAACATCACGATTTCCGGTTCGAAAAGCTGCAACCTCCAGAGCAACAAGGATCCGGAGGAGCGCAATCTTGGCTTCGCGCTGCTCGACGCATGGGGAATCCTGAGCGCTTTCAAGCAGATCGACCCCAATGATCTGCGTGCAATCTTCCCGCAACTGGTCGCACTGCATGACCGGGTGGACGACGAGGTCAGTGGCGAATACCTGCGCGAGATGGGCCTGGACCCCGATCACCTGATACAGGGGGGGCTCCTTGAGCGGCGCGGACGTCAGGACATCGTGCTGATCGACGACGACGACATGGACGGCGAAGGCGCGGTAAAGCCTTCGGTCCATGAAGGTATGGTCCTGACGATCGGGCCTTTTGGGCAGCGCGGAGGCACCCGGCCAGCAGCTGATCTCGAAATGTATGAGATCAATCGGCAATGGCTGCACGAAACGGTGGTGCGGTTGATGAAGCCGCTGTTGAACAAGCGCACATCGCAGGTCTTGGATGCCGATCTTACGCTGCTCGGCTCCATGCAGATCGATGCTTCCGAAGTCCCGGTGTATTTCGCGCGGCGGCTCGATGATGCAAAGACAATCGGGCGGCTGGATTTGGCCTTGCGGTCGCGCAACAAGGCAGGGGTCGGCATCGTGCTAGCGGCGGGTACCGATCATCCGACCTGCCTCGGACCGAACGTGGTCGTGCCCATCCTGACGAACCGGTCGCCTGACGGCGAAGAACTTGTGGTAGCCCGTGATGGCCTTGATTTGGCTTATCGCAGCAACTTGTCGCTCGCTCGGGGCGGGGCCACCCCGCAGGTACTGAGATCGGGCAAACAATCGGCAACGCTGCACGTGCCGGGCAAAGATTCTGTCGCCTTGGTCGGCGCTGATCAGATCGCTCTCTTCGAAAGGCTCGTCGCGGCGGAAAAGGCTGGTAGCCCGGATGTGCAGGTCAAGGAACTGATGGACGGCCTCGGATCGCGCAGCCCGCAACAGGCATTCCGCGCCGACATGTGGGAAAGCCTGGTGAACGTCTACATCAGCAAGGGGGCAAAGCGCGGGTATTGGCGTCTGGTCACCACCACGCTTGCGCTCGAAAGTGTCCCTGAAACCCCGGTCGAAGAACTCGTCTAACAACGGTCTAACATGCGACGGGGGACGGTCTAACAAACCGCTGATTATTGGAAGGGCTCCACATAGAGGAGCTTTCCCATGCCGACTCCCTTCCCCTCGCGCCAGGTCGCCCATTCGATCTGGCCCACCGGCGCGAAACCCAAACCCACCACCCTGAACCCGGAATGGCGCTGCACCCGCTGTGACAAGCTGCTCGGCGTTTGCCGGGACGGCCGGATGCACCTGCGTTTTGCGCGGGGGCACGAGTATTTCGTGGGCTTTCCGGTCGTGGCCACCTGCCGCGGCTGCGGGACGTTGAATCAGGCGCCCAGCCCCTCCGGCTGACGCGCCCCACGACCACCAACCCCCTGAAATCGCAGAGACGCACGACGTCCTGACCTGGCCACGAGAAGGCGCTGGACGCCCGGCCGCAAGGCAGGCGTCCAATGTCTATCGCGTGGCACGAGATCCGTGATCACCTCATGTATTCTTCTTCCGTTCTCAGTTTTCAACGCAACTTCGATGCAATTCGGCGCGACAGCGAATCGCTCGGGGGCTTCGGTGATCCAGCTGCATTGCTGGACGCGCTGCACCTCGGTTGCCGTGCGCCGGACGAGAAAAACCGATTGCTGGTCGCACTGGTCGGGGCCGCACAGTCTTGCGGTGCGGTCTCTGATTGTGCCCTGACGCTGATGCTGCTGGCGCTCTGGCCGGGGTTGGATGCCGTTCGGCGCAGATCGATCTGGCGAAAGATCGGCACAGGCGACGAGGTCGCGTCCGAAATTCTTGCTCGGGCCTCGGAAGCCATTCGGTGTGTGGATCTGCAGCGGGTCAATTGGATCGCGGCGACCATCCTGCGGAACATTGAGCGGGACCTGATCCGAACGCGTCAGCGAGAGGACATGCGCCAGAGACTGCGCAGCGAGACCGACCCCGACAAAATACCGATCGACGGTGACGTGCTTCGGGCCGACGCCAGCCCCGAACTGCTCCACGGCGACCTCGTCCGCATCGTCGGGAAGGACGCTGATCTGGTGATCCGTGTGGCCATCAACGGTTTCTCCCAAGCCGAGGTCGCGACCGAACTGGGGCTGTCCGAGGCGGCGACGCGCAAGCGTTACCAGCGGGCGACCCGACGTCTGCGCGATGCATTGCAAGAAATCTGCTGATCCGATGTCCCGATCCCTGCGGCGCAGTGGCTTTTCCCATTCAGACGCCAACGCGCGCCCAACTCAAACCGAAAGTCGACCAGCATGATCAGCAAAGCCGATCTCTTGTCCGCAGACCTCAAGCGCGTTCCCGGCCTCTACCGCCGGTGGGAACTGCCGGAAATCCTGAAAAACCAACGCGCCTACCGCATCGAGAATGCCGGTTCCCATCAGGATGGGACGCCTCTTGTGGCGATCTACGCCGACGCCGAAGCGGGCCAGCCGGGCGACCTGCACAACGCCGCAATCAACG
>JAHYJF010000234.1 GCA_019428955.1 Burkholderiaceae bacterium | reverse complement strand
CGGTCAACCTCCCGCTCGCCAATCGGGCCCGCCGGCGCCAGCCGGGCCTCTTTGTGCTGATCCGCCAGAACAACGTCGCCGACCGCCTGCTGATCGACGCTGCGGGAGCGCAGATGAAGTTCGTGCAGTCCGACGTGATGGTCCATGAATGCCTGCAGATCCTCGTCTCGCCGCTGACCAATCGCTTCCTGCGGCGCATCCGCCGCAAGGGGGCGGAAGCCGCGTCGCAGACCACCGCCGCTCTGCAGGCGATCTTAGGCGAGCTGGTTCCGGAACTATGGACGTTCAATTGCGACCCGAAGCGAGCCGGAATTCGCCGGGCTTTCTCGGCGCGGATCGACCCGCCGTTTGCGCTGAGCGACTTGCTCACCGATCCGGAGGACCCCGCCAGGCCGCTGGCCGCGATGGCGCTGCTGCTGGTGCGCGAGGCCAGGACCGTGCTGCTGCCAGAACCGGACACGCTGCTTGAAAAGGGCGACCAGTTGCTGTTCGCCGGGCGCACGGGCACTCGGGAGGTCCAGATGAGCTACGCGTTCGACCCGGTGCCGATCGAGTACCTGCGCAGCGGCCACGAACCTCCCCGCAGCGCGCTGTTTCGCTGGCTCGCGCGGCGCGCCATCCTGCGTTCGCGCTCGATTGCCAGCCGGCAGCACAATACGGGCGGCGCGTCTGAGCGGGGGCGGCGCTGATACGTTTGCTTACAAGAGTTGCGCTTCGGTTGTGGCGCCCCCTGGAGCCTGGGACTAATCTGACATCAGAGTTTCACTAACGGAGTCAGACATGAAAGCCAAGAAGATTATTGCCCTGGTCGCGCTCTCAGGATCGATGCTGGTCAGCAGCGCCGCAATGGCGGGCGACCCCTTGCTGGGTGCGATCGTCGGCGGCAGTTTTGGCGCGGTCATCGGTCATTCGGTGGGCGGCCACGACGGTGCTGTAGTAGGGGGCCTGCTGGGTGCCGTGGTCGGGGCCGATTCGGCCAACCGCCGCTACTACGACTATGGCCCGAGCTACAGCTATGGCGCCAGTTACGGTTATGGCGCCACGGTCGGGGTCTATCCTGACGTGTCCTACGGGCCAACGGTAGTCTATGCGCCACCTCGGGTCGTCTATCGCCGGGCGCCGCGGGTTGTCTATGAAGGATACCGCCACCACGACCGGTACGAGTCGCGCCGCGGCTACGTCCGCTACGAGCGCCACGAGCGCCGCCACGATCGCCGCGACGGGCGCCGTTGAGGGCGGAGTGGCGGGAGGGATCGGGCCAGCCCCCTGAGCCGTCGCGACGCCAGTGCCGTGAGCTATGATGTCTTCCTAGCGGCACGGCGCGCAGCGCCGCCACAGTAACAAAAGAAGGCCGCCTTCGGGCGGCCTTCTTCGGTATCATCCGAGTCCGCCCAAGAGGGGAAACATGCTTACCACCATCCACGACCTGCACATCGCGCAAGCCACGCCGCTACCTGAGCCGAGCCTGTTGCGTCGCGAACTGCCGGCTGGCGAGGCCGAGGCGGCATTCATCGCGGCGGCCCGGGAACGCACCCGCGCCATCCTGCGCGGGGAAGACGACCGCCTGCTGGTGGTCGTCGGGCCATGTTCGATCCACGACCCGGACTCGGCGCTGGAATATGCGGCCCGCCTGCGCGAGGTGGCAGATCGTCTGGACAGCGACCTGCTGCTTGTGATGCGGGTCTACTTCGAGAAACCGCGCACCCGCATGGGCTGGAAGGGCCTGATCTACGACCCGGGACTGGACGGCGGCGGTGACATCGGCGAGGGGCTGCGCCATGCCCGCCGCATCCTGCTCGAATGTGCCCGGCTGGGGGTTCCGGCCGCCTCCGAGATCCTCGACATGGTCACGCCCCAGTACTACGCCGAACTCCTTACCTGGGGAGCGATCGGTGCGCGCACCGTGGAGAGCCCCCTGCATCGCCAGATGGCCTCGGCACTGTCGGCGCCGGTGGCGTTCAAGAACACCACCAACGGCAGCGTCAGGGCTGCCATCGACGCGATCCACGTCGCCTCGCAACCGCACAGCTTTCCGACGATCTCGCTGGAAGGTCGGGCCATGGTGATCACCACGACCGGCAATCCCGACGCTCACCTGGTGTTGCGCGGGGCCGATAGCGGTCCGAACTTCGACGCCGAGAGCGTCGCGCGCAGCGTAGCCACGCTGCGCGCCTCGGCACTGGCGCCCCGCCTGCTGATCGACTGCAGTCACGGCAACAGCGCCAAGAGCCATGAACGCCAGCCCGGGGTCGCGCTCGACGTCGCCCGCCAGGTTGCCGCAGGCGGACGCGGTATCTGCGGCGTCATGCTCGAAAGCCACCTCATGGCCGGGCGGCAGGACATCGTCGATGGCCCCCATGGCCTGCGCTACGGCCAGAGCGTCACCGACGCCTGCATCGGCTGGGATGTGACGGTCGACGTCCTTGAACAACTGGCCAGCGCGGTCGCCCAACGGCGCGGCCAATGACCACGGCAGTTGCAGGGGTCAGCCGGTAGAGTAGTAGGCTTGGGCGATCCAAGCCCTGGCCCGCGGTCTTCTGGAGTAGAGACAGATGGAACAATTGTTTCCGGCAGGAATGCAGCATTACCTGGTTGGCGGTCTGCTGCTGGGCGTGGCAGTCGGCATCGCCTTCGTGGCGAGCGGCCTGATTACCGGGATGAGCACGGTCTTCAGCTCGACCTGGTCCTACGTCTCGCGGCTGTCGTATTTCCAGCAGGAGCGGTTCGTGGGCTCGCGCCAGTGGCGGCTGGTACTCGCGCTCGGGCTGATCATCGGCGCCGCCCTCTACGCCCTGGCGCAGGGAGCCTGGCAGGGGCCGCTGTTCCAGACCGCGGTGCCGTGGTGGCAACTGGGGATCGGCGGCTTTATCGCCGGCTACGGGGCGCGGATGTCCAACGGCTGCACTTCCGGCCACGGCATCTGCGGGATGGCGTCGTATCAGCTGCCATCGATCCTCGCGGTGCTCATCTTCCTCGCCACCGCCATTGTCACCGCCAATGTAGTCGGCGCCCTGGGAGGAGCATGATGAAACCGCGCTCGCTCTTCGCCGTGCTGGTGGCCGGGATCGTCTTCGGCTACGGCCTCTCGCTCGCGACCATGGTGCGCCCCGAAATCGTTTTGCAGTTCCTGCGTTTTGAGGACTTCGGGCTGCTGCTGGTGCTCGGTGGCGCCGCCGCCGTCACCGCGATCGTCTATGCGCTGGCTCCGCGCGTGATGACCAAGCCGCTGTTCGGCGCGGCGTTCGGCACCCACCCTTCGACGATGAACCGGCCGACCCTGCTCGGCGCCGCGATCTTCGGCATCGGCTGGGGACTGTCGGGGGTCTGCCCGGCGCCGGCGCTGGCCGGGCTCGGTGGTGGCAACTTTGCGTTGCTGGCGGCGGTCGGCGGGATGTTCGCCGGTGCCTGGGTGCAGGGCTGGCAAGCCAGCCGCTGAGCCGGTTGCCGGGGCCTGGCCGCTGCCCTGACTGAGCCACGGTCCGGGGCCGGCACTGTGGTTCAATAGCAGGTATGTCTGCTCACCACATTCCCAATGTCCTGACGATTGCCGGACTGGACCCTTCGGGTGGTGCTGGGATCCTCGCTGACCTCAAGGCGTTTTCGGCGCTCCGCACCTACGGCATGGCCGTGGTGGCGGCACTCACCGCCCAGAACACGCGGGCGGTGACCGGCATCGCGGCAGTTGACCCGGATTTCGTGCGACTGCAGATCGATACTGTCTTTGCCGATGTGCGGGTGGCTGCCGCCAAGACCGGAATGCTGGCCTCAGCGCCAGTGGTGCGTGCGGTTGCCGACGCGCTGGCGCCGCGCCGCGCCGACGGGACGCTGCCGGTGCTGGTCGTGGATCCGGTGATGGTTGCCAAGAGCGGTGACGCCCTGCTCGCCCCCGAGGCGATGGCGACGCTCATTGAGCGCATGCTGCCGCTGGCGACCGTGCTCACCCCCAACCTGCCGGAATCGGCCGTCCTGCTGGGCCGGCCGGCAGCGACCGATCGGGCGGGCATGATCCGTGCGGTCGAGGACCTGAGGCGGCTGCTCACGGGCGCGGGCGAACGCTGGGTGCTGCTCAAGGGCGGCCATCTGGAGGGTGATCCGCTCGACCTGCTGTACGACGGCGAGCACCTGGTGGAAATGCCGGGTCACCGGATTGCCACGGTCAACACCCACGGCACCGGCTGCACGCTGGCAGCGGCGATCACTGCGCTGATTCCGCAGCGCCGCGATGTTGCGACGGCGGTGCGCGCGGCGCGAACCTACCTCGTCGATGCGATCCGTCACTCCGGCGAGCTGGAGGTGGGCACTGGGCACGGCCCGGTACACCACTTCCACGCCCTTTGGGATGACGAAGATGAGGGGGCGGAAACGGCCCGCTTCGGCCCAGCCCCGAACATCGAATCCTGACGGACGGTTCCCTGATGCTCGCAACCCTTGCGGCCCTGCCGCTGCTCGTCAAGGCGGGAGTGCTCGGCGTGGTCGAGGGGCTGACCGAGTTTCTGCCGATTTCGAGCACCGGCCACCTGATCATCGCCGCCAGCCTGCTGAGTTTTTCGGGCGAGAAGGAAAAGCTGTTTTCGGTGGCGATCCAGACCGGCGCCAT
This sequence comes from Burkholderiaceae bacterium, assembly GCA_019428955.1. Lineage (GTDB taxonomy): Bacteria > Pseudomonadota > Gammaproteobacteria > Burkholderiales > Burkholderiaceae_E > JAGXFR01. The sequence continues at coordinate 970 of JAHYJF010000234.1, read as the reverse complement.
GTTCGCCGTCATGTGGTACTTCCGGGCGCGGATAGGTACAGTCATACGCGGCCTGCTGGGGCCTGCCGGCGTGCAGCGCCAGACGGCGTGGCGCTTCGCGCGCAACCTGCTGGCGGCCTTCATGCCGGCAGCGGTGCTGGGGCTGGCGTTCGCCAGCCGAATCAAGGCTTACCTGTTCAGTCCGCTGCCGGTGGCGATCGCGTTCATTGCCGGTGCCCTGGTGATCCTGTGGGTCGAGCGCTCGCGCCGCGGGCCGGCGGCGCAGCCGCGGGTGCGCAGCGTCGAGCAGATGACGCTGGGCGACGCGTTCAAGGTCGGAATTGCCCAAGCCTTCGCGCTGATCCCCGGCACCAGCCGTTCGGGCGCCACCATCATCGGCGGCATGATCTTCGGGCTGTCGCGCCAGGCCGCCACCGAATTCTCGTTCTTCCTCGCCATGCCGACCCTGATCGCCGCCGGGGCCTACGACCTGTTCAAGTATCGCGCCCTGCTGGTCGTCGACGACCTCTGGCTGTTCGGCGTTGGCACGGTGTTTGCCTTCTTCAGCGCGCTGGCCTGCGTGCACTGGCTGATCCGCTACGTCGCCACCCACGACTTCGTCGCGTTTGCCTGGTACCGCATTGCCTTCGGGTTGGTGGTGCTGGCCACGGCCTGGAGCGGCCTGGTCGTCTGGGAGGCTTAGCCCAATGGATCAGCCGTCAGCCGGTCGCGAAAACGGGACGACGGGTGCTAAACTGGATATATGAACGCGCGCGTTGATTATTTGCTGGGCGAGGCCTTGGGTTTACCGACCGATCAGCGCTCGGCGTTGGTCGTGGCACTCATCGATAGCCTCGAGGCTGTGGATGATCCCAGTCTGACGGAAGTATGGTGGTCCGAAATAATGCGGCGTCGCGCTGACCTGCGTGCCGGGATAGTCAATACCGTATCTTGGACCGAAGCCAAGGCTCGCCTCAGTTCCCTTTGAGCA
>JAHYJF010000233.1 GCA_019428955.1 Burkholderiaceae bacterium | reverse complement strand
TGCGCGAGATCGAGCGCGGACTCGGCCGCAAGATCGACGAATGCTTCGCCAGCTTCGAGATGGTGCCCGTGGCCTCGGCCTCGATCGCCCAGGTGCACCTCGCCACCCTGCCCGACGGCCGCGAGGCCGCGGTCAAGGTGCTGCGCCCCGACATGCAGCCGGCGATCGAACGCGACCTGGCGCTGCTGCGCGCCGGCGCCTCGCTGCTGCTCAAGGTCTCGCTCGAGGCGCGGCGCCTGCGTCCGCTCGAGGTAGTCAAGCAGTTCGACCAATACCTCCACGACGAGCTCGACCTGATTCGCGAAGGCGCCAACGCCAACCAGCTGCGGCGCAATTTCGCCGGCACCGGCCTGTTGCGTGTCCCGGAAATCAATTGGGGTCTGAGCGCCACCAACGTGCTCACCATGGAACGCATGCACGGCATCCCGATCAGCCGCATGGAGCGCCTGCGCGCCGCCGGCATCGACCTCAAGAAGCTGTCGCGTGACGGAGTGCAGATCTTCTTCACCCAGGTGTTCCGCGATGGTTTCTTCCATGCCGACATGCACCCCGGCAACATCCTGGTCGGCGACCGCCCTGAAGACTTCAACCGCTACATTGCGCTCGACTTCGGGATCGTCGGCACGCTCTCGGACGTCGACAAGAACTACGTTGCCCAGAACTTCGTGGCGTTCTTCCGGCGCGACTATCGCCGGATCGCGGACCTGCACATCGAATCGGGATGGGTGCCCGAAGACACCAGGGTCGACGAACTCGAAGGCGCGGTGCGCACCTGCTGCGAGCCGGTGTTCGACCGGCCGCTCAAGGACATCTCGCTCGGCGTCGTGCTGTTGCGCCTGTTTCAGGCGTCGCGCCGGTTTAGTGTCGAGATTCAGCCCCAGCTGGTGCTGCTGCAAAAAACCCTGCTCAACGTCGAGGGCCTGGGCCGCCAGCTCGACCCCGACCTCGACCTCTGGGTCACCGCCAAGCCGATCCTCGAGCGCTGGATGCGCGAACAGGTCGGGGTGACCGGGATGGTCGACCGGATCAAGGAAGAAGCGCCGCAGTGGTCGCGGATGCTGCCGCAATTGCCGCGCCTCGTCCACGCCGTGCTCGAACAGCAGGCCCGCCCGATCCGCCAGCGCTATTCAACCACCGAGCGGCTGATCAGGGAGCTGATCGACGAGCAGCGCCGAACGAGGCGGTGGGTAGGCGTGGTGGCAGCGCTGACTCTTGGTGGAGCGCTGGCGATTGTGCTGCTGCTCAATTAGCGCAAACGAGAGGATCCCACAATGCTCGCCAAAGATCGCATGCAAAGCTTTCCGCCCTGGTTTCCGGCCCTCCTGGCCACACTTCGAACAGGTTCTTGTCGATGAACATTGTCGTGCTCGCCGCCGGGCAGGGGAAACGGATGCGCTCCGAGCTCCCCAAAGTCCTCCATCCGCTCGCCGGGCGCGCGTTGCTGGGCCATGTCCTGGCCTGCGCCCGCAGCCTGGCGCCCCAGCGGCTGGTGGTGGTGGTCGGCCACGGCGCCGAGCAGGTGCGCGCGGCGGTCTCGGGTGACGACATCCGCTGGGTGATGCAGGATCCGCAGCTCGGCACCGGCCACGCTCTCGCGCAGGCGCTCCCCGAGCTCGACGACTCGGTGCCGACTCTGGTGCTCTACGGCGACGTACCGCTGACCCGCGTGGGCACCCTCGCCCGCCTGCTCAAGGCCGCCGCTCCGGCAGCGCTCGGGCTGCTCACCGTCGAGCTTGCCGATCCCAGCGGCTATGGCCGCATCGTGCGCGAGCAAGGGGCGATCGCGCGGATCGTTGAGCACCGCGACGCCGACGAGCGACTGCGCGCGATCACCGAGGTCAACACCGGCATCCTGGTCGCGCCCACCCCGGCGCTGCGGCGCTGGCTCGCGGCGCTGTCGAATGAAAACGCGCAAGGTGAGTACTACCTCACCGACATCGTCGCCGCGGCCGTCGGCGAAGGAATGAAGATCGCCTCGGCCCAGCCCGAGGACGAATGGGAGACGCTGGGCGTCAACAGCAAGACGCAACTGGCCGAACTCGAGCGCATTTGCCAGCGCAACGTGGCGGCCGCGCTGATGGACGCCGGCGTCACCCTGGCCGACCCGGCACGGATCGATGTCCGGGGTGAGCTGCACTGCGGCCGCGACGTCGCGATCGACGTCAACTGCGTCTTCGAGGGCGAGGTCAGGCTCGCCAACGGCGCCTCGGTGGGCGCCAATTGCGTGCTGCGCGACTGCACCGTGGGCGAGGGCACCGAGATCAAGCCATTCACCCACATCGACGGCGCAACGATCGGAGCCAGCGCCAGCATCGGCCCCTACGCGCGGCTGCGTCCGGGAACCGAGCTGGCCGATGAAACTCACGTCGGCAATTTTGTCGAGATGAAAAAGACCCGGATGGGGGCCGGTTCCAAGGCCAACCACCTCGCCTACGTGGGCGACGCTGTGATCGGGGAGCGAGTAAATATCGGCGCCGGCACCATCACCTGCAACTACGACGGCGTCAACAAGTACCAGACCGTGATCGAGGACGATGCGTTCATCGGCAGCGACAGCCAGCTGGTGGCGCCGGTGAGAGTCGGCAAGGGTGCCACCCTCGGGGCCGGAACGACGCTGACCAGCGACGCGCCGGCCGACAAATTGACGCTTTCGCGCGCACCCCAGGTGACACTGGAGCGCTGGAAGCGGCCGCAAAAGGGCGGCAAGAAGCACTGAACACGCCGGTCAAGGTTGGCGCGCAGAGCGCCGACCGGACCGGCGGCATGGGAGCAAGCAGAGCATGTGTGGAATCGTAGGAGCCGCAGCGCGGCGCAACATCGTGCCGATCCTGATCGAAGGCTTGCGCAAGCTCGAGTACCGCGGCTACGACTCGGCAGGGATCGCGATCCTCAACGAGAAGATCGAGCGCCTGCGCGCCGTCGGGCGGGTGGCCGAACTGGACCGCATGGCCAGCGAGAACCACGCTACTGCGCCCACCGGCATTGCCCATACCCGCTGGGCTACGCACGGCGGGGTCAACCAGAACAATGCCCACCCGCATTACTCGGCGGGCGGCGGACATGAGGTTTCGGTGGTGCACAACGGCATCATCGAAAATTACGAGGTATTGCGTGCCCGCCTCATCGCACAGGGTTACACCTTCGCTTCGGATACCGACACCGAGGTGATCGCGCACCTGATCCACCATCACGTCGCCGCCGGCAAATGCCTGCGCGAGGCAGTTCACCTGACGGTGGCGGAACTGGAAGGCGCCTACGCCATCGCCGCGCTCAGCTCGGCCGAGCCCCACACCGTAGTGGGCTCGCGGCGCGGCTCGCCGCTGCTGCTCGGGGTTGGCGCCGAGGGTGCCGGCGAGAATTTCCTGGGTTCCGACACCTCGGCCCTGCTCCAGGTCACCAAGAACGTGACCTACCTGGAAGAAGGCGACGTCGTCGAGATCACCCCCGAGGGCTACGCGATCTTCGACGCCGACAGCCAGCCGGTCGAGCGGCCGGTGATCGAGAGCCAGCTCTCGGCCGACTCGATCGAGCTCGGCCCCTACGATCACTACATGCAGAAGGAAATCTTCGAGCAGCCCGGGGCGATCGCCAACACCCTCGAAATGGTGATGAGCGCGCGCACGATCTCGGCCGGACTGTTCGGCGCCGATGCCCTCGAAGTGTTCGAGCGCACCCGCCAGGTGCTGATCCTCGCGTGCGGCACCAGCTACCACGCCGCGGCGGTCGCCAAGTACTGGCTCGAGTCGATCGCCGGCATTCCGACGGCGGTGGAAATTGCCAGCGAGTACCGCTATCGCGACTCGGTCGCGCTGCCCGGGACGCTGGTGATCACCATCTCGCAATCGGGCGAAACAGCCGACACCATTGCCGCACTCCAGCACGCCAAGACCATGGGGCTGCGCGACAGCCTGTCGATCTGCAACGTGCCCGAGTCGGCGCTGATCCGCCAGTCGAAACTGCGTTTCCTGACCCGCGCCGGACCCGAAATCGGGGTGGCCTCAACCAAGGCCTTCACCACCCAGCTCGCGGCGCTGTTCGTCCTCACCATGGTACTGGCCAAGCTGCGCGGCAGGCTCAACCTGATGAACGAGCAGGCGCTGCTGCAGCAGCTGCGCCACCTTCCTGCCGCCATGAGCCGCGTGCTGGCGTGCGAACCGGCTGTGCGCCACTGGGCCCGGCGCTTCGCGCTCAAGCAGCACGCGCTCTTCCTGGGGCGCGGGGTGCATTTCCCGATCGCCCTCGAGGGTGCGCTGAAGCTTAAGGAAGTCACCTACATCCACGCCGAGGCCTACGCCGCCGGCGAGCTCAAGCACGGGCCGCTGGCGTTGGTCGATTCGCAGATGCCGGTGGTGGTGATCGCACCGCGCGACAGCCTGATCGAGAAGCTCAAGTCCAACCTCCAGGAAGTGCGCGCGCGCGGCGGGGAACTGTTCATCTTCGCCGACCACGACACCCACATCGAGCCCAGCGACGGGGTCAACGTCATCAACCTGACCGATCACGCCGGCGCGCTCTCGCCGATCCTGCACGTGGTGCCGCTGCAGCTGCTCGCGTATCACACCGCGCTGGCGCGCGGCACCGACGTCGACAAGCCGAGGAATCTGGCGAAGTCGGTGACGGTGGAGTAGTTTACTTAGGCTGAAGTTCATCCGCGCGCCAAGCAAATTTATCCTTGTGTGACGGGGACTTAGCGCGCGTTGGGGGTTCCGGTTTCTGTCTACAACCTGATCTGCCGGAGCAGTTCTAAGGCGTGCTCTTGCTTCGCGTTGGGCGTGGTCGACACCTCTAAGCTTGGCGCATCGGGCGCTGCGTATGGCGTACAGCAGGTGTTGCGCACGCAAGACGGGGCGTCCATCCGCGCGGCCGGAACCGAGGTGCGGATGATGTAGATGCCGTCGAGCGCCGCCTCGGCGGCGATGCTCGCGCCGCGGCGCGCAAAGCTGAAGGTGTTCTCGCCGATCGCCAACTCGAAGTGCTTGGCCATCTTGTACTGGTTGATCACCTTGCCGATGCGCCGCCCGATCTCGTCCTTGCCGGCCAGCTTGCCCGCGTCCACCCGCGCCTTGATCTTGCCCAGGTTGCGCTCGGTGACTGCGAGCAACTCCAGACGCTTGTGCGCGCGCAACTCGTCGATGGCCTTGTTGGAGATCATGCCCCGATCGCCCACCATGACCAACTGCTCGATGCCGAAGTCATCGCGCAGGCGGGGCATGCCCCGCCTGCGCGAAAGGCTCGTTAAGCACTGAAAACAACGAAATCGTTCCCCGCCTCCAACCGGCCAAGATAATTGACGCCGGGCGGCCAGAATAGTTGACGCCAGCCAGGTGCGAGACCTGCACCCGGCGGTAGATCCCGCCCACCACCAATCCCTCTTCGCTCCAGTCAAACTGGAACGCCTCGCCAAGTTCGAACGCCAGCGGCACAAACGCGTTGGCCAACACCGCCTGGCCCGCCTCCCGGCGCCACCCACGGATGAAGTCCGTAACCCGCGTGTAGCCACCTTCGTAGCCGGCCGCCTTGATCTCGTCGAACAACGCCCGCGCGCTGCGCCGTTCCCGCTTCGGGCGGTGCGCGTCGACCT
>JAHYJF010000232.1 GCA_019428955.1 Burkholderiaceae bacterium | reverse complement strand
CACGACATCCTCCTAACGCGCAACACGTCAAGAGGAACCTACCACCCCTAACCGACAGACCACGTGTGACATGACACTAGCCGCGTCCCCGCGCTGCTTGCGGTGGGTGGACGTCAGGGCGTTATCGGGCTTCTGTGCCCTCCGGCGTTATGTGGCGGTGGTGGCGGGCGGCGTGTGCTGCTCGGGCGGCGCTCGCTGGGGTGGCCACATAAGGTTCAGCGGCTCTTGAGCCATGCAAGGAGGCTCTGGTCGTCGCGCCATGCGGGCTTTCGGGGGAACGTTTCGGAAGTGGTTGGGGGGAGGCAGGTTTCGAGGGCGGCTTCCTTGGTTCGGGTGTTGATCTCGGCGTAGCGGTTGGTGGTGTCGATGCTGGCGTGGCCGAGCCAGGCGCGGATGACGTTGAGGTCGACTCCTGCTTCGAGGAGGTGCACGGCGGTGGTGTGCCGGATCACGTGGGGTGAGATGCTGCCGCGGTCGCTGCCGAGGCTGGGTGGCAGGTGGTTGGTGTGGCGGCGAACGAGTTTGTGGATCCCGAAGCGGGTCAGGGGCGCGCCGCGGCGGCTGGCGAAGACCGGCTGGTTCGGGTCACGCTGTGCCTGGGGTGAGTCGAGGAGTTCGCGGAGGAGGTCGGCGGTGCGGGGCCATAAGGGGGTGCTGCGGTGCTTGCCGCCTTTGCCGTGCAGCAGGGCGCGGGCGGGGTCGTCGAGGTGCAGGTCTCGGGCGCGTAAATCGGCGGCTTCTTGGGCTCTGGCGCCGGTGTTGTAGAGGAACAGGAGCAGGGCGTGATCGCGTAGGGCGAGGGGGCCGTTGGTGGGCAGGCCGGCGAAGAGCGCGTCGATCTGGTCGCGCTCGAGGTAGCGGGTGCCGGGGGGTGGGGTTCGTTTGGTGGGGATGTGGGCGATTCGTTGCGCCTGGTGCATGGCTTCGGGGTTCTCGCTGGCGACGTAGGCGAAGAAGGTGCGTAGCGCGGCGAGGCGTTGGTTGCGGGTGGCGATGCGGTTCCCGCGGTCGTGCTCGAGGTGCGTCAGGAACGCGCGTACCCGCTCGGCGGTGAGGTCATTGAGGGTGAGGCGGGTGATGCGCCTCCGGGTTTGGGCGGCGGTGAAGGTCAGGAATAGCCGCAGGCTGTCGCGGTAGCTGTTGATGGTGCTGGTCCGCATGCCGCGCTCGAGCTTGAGGTGCTGTTCGATGTACCGGTAGAGGGTGGCGCCGAGGTCGTTCATGGCGCTGCCCAGGTGGCGAGGCCGGCGGCGTAGCGGGTGAAGCGATTGCTGGCGGCGGCCAGGAGCTCGTCGGTGATGGTGAGGTAGACGCTGGTGCTGCTGATGTCGCTGTGGCCCATGAAGGTGCTCAAGTGTAGGAGCCGGTCGTTGGGGTTGACGCCCTGGCGGTACCAGCGCAGCAGCGTGCCGACGGCAAAGCTATGGCGTAGGCAGTGCGCGGTGGGGGTGGCGACGCCGTTGCCGATGACCAGGTCGAGGCTGGGGAGCAGCAGCCGGAACGATTGCGTGATCGTGCCGGGGTGCATCGCCTGCCCGCGGCTGAAGCTGAACAGCGGCGCGTCCGGCCGCCGGCCGCTCGGCTGTTCAGCGCGCAGCGCGATGAACGCAGCTAGGCGCGCGCTGAGGCGTGGCCCGAACGGCAGCAGGCGTGCCTTCCCGAACTTGCCGTTGCGCACGTGCAGCAAGTCGCGGTGCAGGTCGACATCGCCGATCACCAGCCCCGCGGCTTCGCTCACTCGCAAACCGAGGCCGTACAGCAGCGCGTAGATGGTGGCGTAGGTGGCGCCGCGACGCAGCGCCCGGCTGTTGTCGGGTAGGGCGGCCGCCACCCGCAGGAGTTTGGCGGCGTCCTCGCGATCGAAGATGAACGGGATGCGGTTGTGCGTCACGCGTCGTGGCCGCAGGGTCAACGGCGAGACCAGCATGAGGTCCTGCCGCTGCAAGAAGGCGAAGAGCCGCTGCAGCAGGCCGATCAGGTGGTTGAAGCTGCGCGGCCGATGCCGCGGTCGCTCCAGCACGAAGGCGTGCACCACCTCGGTGGTGACGTCGTGCAGCTCGGTCACGCCTCGTTCGGCGAGCACGCGGGCGAACAACCGCAGGTGCTGCTCCTCGGTGACGAAGCGGCGATTCAACGCCCGCTTGTGCGAGATGAAGCGATCGATCGCCTCACGCAGCGTCACCCCCGCGCCATCACCGCCCGGCACCAGGTGGCGGGTCATGAGAGGGACTCGATGTCGCCCAAGGCCACCTCACGCAGCTGCTCGATCTGCACCTTGGTGTAGATCTGCGTCGAGGCCGGCGAGCCGTGCCCGACGTAATCGCCGATCGTCTTCAGGGGAAACCCGGCATCCAGCAGCCGCTGCGCGCACGCGTGCCGCAGCGTGTGCGACCCAGGTCGCGGCACATCCACGCCCGCCAGCAGCAGGTAGCGCCTGGCGCAGCACGAGACGCCCTCGAAGGTGATCGGCTGCACCGGCGCCAGAAAGCGGAAGAACAAGCGGCGATCCTCCGACGCCGGCCGGCCGGCCTGCAGGTACGCCACGATGGCCTCACCCACCAGCGGCGCCAACGGGTACGCCGTGGTGTGATCACGCTTCCGGTCCCGCACCAGCAACCGGTCCCGCGCCCAGTCGAGGTCATCGAGCGTCAATGCCGCCACCTCACGGGCGCGCAAACCGTACGTCACCAGCAGCAACAGCATGGCGTAATCCCGGCGCCCGACCACCGTGCGGCGATCGACAACCTCCAGCATCCGCCGAACCTCATCCCACGAGATCGAGCGCGGCACCACCGCCAGGCGGTACTGCTGCGGCGCCTCTACCACCAACGACAGGTCCCGCGCCACCAGCCCCAGCCCATGCGCGTAGCGCAAGAACGCGCGCAGCACGCCTACCAAGTTGCTTACGCTGCATGCCGCGTACCCCCGCGCCGCGACTTCCGTGACGAACGCGGACAGCAACGCCGGCGACAGCGAAGCCACATCAGCACAACCGACCCGACCCAGGTACGCCTCGAACTGCCGCAACCAGTGCAGGTACACCCGCACCGTCGTCTCCCGCAGACCCCGCTCCTCACGCAAGAAGTCCCAGAAGTCAGGCGCTACCCCCACGAACGGAACCCCAGGCTTCGATCGCGGACTCGCCCGCCGCCAACCCGGCAATGCGACCTCGATCAGGCCCTCCACGACCGACCGATACAGGTTCCGATCACGACGCGCCAACACCGGTGAAGCCGCAAGCCGAGCGTCAGGCACGCGCTCCAGCACGAACGGCTCCACATGCGCCGGCAACTCAGCCCACGAGCGAGCCCCCCGCGCCCACGCGAACGCAGCGAAAGCCATCAGCATCGGCACCCGCCGGTACAACGTCCGCAACGCGTACCCACGCGCGCCCAGGTCATCGCAGTACCGCTCGATCGGCTCACCAATCCAACAGTCACGAACCCGATCCACCGTTGCAGGCCTCACGAAACAACGCTCGAGCATGACAACCTCCGATCTGCACGAAGCAGACCTCAGGCTGCACCAAGACGCGCCGCCACGTTATGTGGCCACGCCAGCGCGCGCCGCCCGACCAGCACACGCCTCCACACGCCACCGCCACATAACGCCGGAGGGCACAGAACCTCGATTATGTTCCGCGGAACATAATCGAGGATCACCAGCGACGCGACACCGCCGAAGAAGACCCAGGCGTCCTCGAGGCCCTCGATCAGGACCTCGAGCCGCTGCGAGAACGTCACGAACAAGAACTGATGCCGACTGCAAGGCAGCACCACCGACAGGCCCCACAACAGGCGCCGCCGGCCCTCACCATCGGGCACCAGCCCCAAGCGACCGAAGTCGACTTGCGCGTACAAGCCCGGCGGCGGATCATCGAGCCGCACCGTGATGCGCCGCTGATCTTGAAACCCACAATGCGTCACGGCGAAACGATGCAAGCTGCTGTACGGCACCCGCACCCCCTCACGCTCGAGCAACAGCTGCACCTTCGCCAGCCGCAACCCCCGCTTCTCGCTCGCTGAGGGCGTCAACCACGCGCGGATCCGCTCCTGGTGCGGCATCAGCAGTAACTCGCTCTCGCCGGGACCCCGCTCACGGGCGACGCCGCTAGCGCGCGCCACCGCGCCAGCGAGCTCGTCGGTGACGACCATCCCCGGCCGCCACCCGAGCTTCTCAGCCCGCTTGACGTACCGCCCGATCGTCTTGCGCGCGTGACCCGTGGCGCGCTCGACCTCCGAGCGTGACTCGCCACGACCAACCCGCTCCAGCACCACCTTGATCTCGAACATGGCCACCTCTCGATACGCCACCTGAGCACCCCCCAAACATGAAGTGCGCTCACGATGGCAGAAGTAGCTACGACCTGGGGCAAGCTCGCGAGAAAACCGAACGACCACCTGCGTCAAGCTCGCGAGAAAACCACCCTCACATGGGTCATGCTCGCGAGAAAAGGTGGGTCATGCTCGTGGGAACTGACAGCGATCGCGAGGCCTCCTTCGAACCGATCCTGGTGCCCAAGCACCAGCGTCGCCTGGCGGGCCTCGACGAGAAGATCATCGGGCTGTACGCCTGCGGCATGAGCGAGCGCGAGATCAGCCGCCAGATCGAGGACCGTTTGCAGCGTCGAGATCAGCGCCAGCCTCATCAGCGAGGTCACCGACGCGGTGACGGACGAGGTCACCAGCTGGCAGGCCAGGCCGCTCGAGCGCGTCTACCCGATCGTGTACCTCGACGCGCTGGTCATCAAGGTGCGGATTGAGAAGCGGGTGATCAACAAGAGCGTGCACCTCGCCATCGGCGTGCGCGAGGACGGCATGAAGGAGGCGCTGGGCTTCTGGCTGGCCGAGACCGAGGGCGCCAAGTTCTGGCTGGGTGTCCTCACCGAACTCAAGAACCGCGGCCTGCAGGACATCCTGATCGCCTGCGTCGACGGCCTCAAGGGCTTCCCCGAAGCGATCGAGAGCGTCTACCCCAGAACGCGCGTGCAGGGCTGCATCGTGCACCTGGTGCGGCACAGCCTCAACTACGTCAGCTACAAGCAGCGGCGGGTGGTGGCGGCGGCCCTCAAGGGCATCTACAGCAGCGCCACGCGCGAGGAGGCCGAGCTGGCGCTGGACGCCTTCGAGCACCAGTACGGCCAGCAGTTCCCGGCGATCGTGCGCTCCTGGCGCACGAACTGGCAGCGGGTCATACCGATGTTCGAGTACGCGCCCGAGATCCGCCGGATCATCTACACCACCAACACCATCGAGAGCGTCAACAGCGTGCTGCGGCGCTCGGTCAAGACCAAGGGCAGCTTCCCGAGTGATGACGCCGCCAAGAAGATCATCTACCTGGCGCTGATGAACGCCACGCGCCGCTGGACCATGCCCATCCAAGAATGGAGGCAAGCTCTCAACCAACTCACCATCCTTCACCCCGAGCGACTGACCACCCCAAACCTGTAAGATGAAACAGCAAGATCAAGGGCACACACAAAAACCTGAACACCCCCGGCTGCACCGGCGCCAGCAAGCGGAAGAACAAGCGGCGATCCTCCGACGCCGGCCGGCCGGCCTTCAGGTACGCCACGATGGCCTCACCCACCAGCGGCGC
>JAHYJF010000231.1 GCA_019428955.1 Burkholderiaceae bacterium | reverse complement strand
CGGCGAGTTCCCCACCACCGGACCCGGTCGCGACACGAACCTGGAGTGGGACGAGGACTACATGGTGATGCTCGAGGGCACCGCGATCCTGCGCGAGATCAACCGCCGGCTCGGGACCAGGTTTCCGCTCGACGGGCCGCGCACCCTCAACGGGCTGTTGCTCGAGGCTCTGCAGGAGTTGCCGGAGGCCGACGTCAGCGTACGCTTCGGCGACGTGATCGCCGAGATCACCCAGATCGAGAACCGGACCATCCGCAGTGTGCGGCTGCACCGTCTTGGCCGCGAGGGCGAGGTCGGGCACGGCCAAGATGGCCACGGCCAGGCCGGCGCCTGAAGCGGTTGTCGCTCAGACGACCAATGCCCACACCGTTCATCCGACTCAGCGCCACCGCCCGTCACCGCCGTGCATAATCGGAGTGCGCAACCCGGCCAGCCGCTGCATTATTGGGCCTAGGATCAATACGTAGCCAACCGAGGAGCAAGGCGAGATCTTCATGGCAACCCCGATGCTCAAGCAGCAAGCTTCCGACCAGACCGTACTGGCGGGACTCGGACGCGCCCTGGTTCAGCACCAAATGCTGCGCCCGGATGAGGCGATAGCGATCCAGCGCCAAGCCGACAATGCGGGCACGCCGTTCATTGACGAGCTGATCGTTTCGGGACAGTTCTCCGCGGCGCAACTGGCCCGCTTCGGCGCTGAAGCTTTCGGGCACCCGCTGTTCGACCTTTCCTCGATCAATGTCAGCGCCTTGCCCGAGGATCTGCTCTCGCGCAAGCTCTCGATCGACACCCGGGTGGTGGCGATCAGCCGGCGCGGCAACAAGCTCTCGGTCGCAATGTCGGATCCAACCGACTTCCAGGCGCTCGACCGCATAAAGTTCTCGGCCCAGGCCACCATCGACCCCATCGTGGTCGAACACGACAAGCTGCTGAAACTGCTCGAGAAGCTCAGCCACAGCGCCGCGGCGCAACTGAGCGAGCTGATCGACGAGAACCTCGATATCGAATTCTCCGACGAGGAGCAAGTCAGCAGCGTCGATAGCTCCGAGGTCGACGATGCTCCGGTAGTCAAGTTCCTCCAGAAGGTGCTCTTTGACGCGATCCAGCAGGGCGCGTCGGACATCCACTTCGAGCCCTTCGAGAAGTTCTACCGGATCAGATTCCGGATCGACGGCGTGCTGCAGGAAATCAACCAGCCGCCGCTGGCGATCAAGGACAAGCTGAGCTCGCGCATCAAGGTCATCTCGCGGCTCGACATCGCCGAGAAACGAGTCCCGCAGGACGGGCGCATGAAACTGGTGCTCTCGAACCAGCGCGCGATCGATTTCCGCGTCTCGACGCTGCCGACCCTGTTCGGCGAGAAGATCGTGATGCGGATCCTCGATTCCTCGTCGGCCAAGCTCAATATCGAGGCGCTGGGCTATGAACCCGACCAGCGCCAGGCAATCATCGACGCGATCCACCGCCCCTTCGGGATGGTGCTGGTCACCGGGCCGACCGGCTCGGGCAAGACCGTCTCGCTCTACTCGTGCCTCAATATCCTCAACCAACCCGGGCGCAACATCGCGACCGCCGAGGATCCAGCCGAGATCAACCTCCCCGGCGTGAACCAGGTCAACGTCAACGACAAGGCCGGGCTGACCTTCGCGGCTGCGCTGCGTGCGTTCCTGCGCCAGGACCCGGACGTGATCATGGTCGGCGAGATCCGCGACCTCGAAACCGCCGAAATCGCAATCAAGGCCGCGCAGACCGGCCACCTGGTACTCTCAACGCTGCACACCAATGACGCCCCCTCGACACTGATCAGGCTGCTGAACATGGGGGTGGCGCCGTTCAACATCGCTTCCTCGATTAACCTCATCACCGCCCAGCGCCTCACGCGCCGCCTGTGCTCATGCAAGCAACCACACGATCTCGATGAAGAAGCGCTGTTGCGCGCCGGCTTCCTCGAGTCGGACCTCGACGGCACCTGGGCACCGATGCACGCAGCTGGTTGTGACCGCTGCAACGGCTCAGGGTACAAGGGTCGGGTCGGGATCTACCAGGTCATGCCGGTCTCCGAGGAGATGCAGCGCCTGATCCTGACCGGCGGTAACGTGATCGACATCGCCGAACAGGCAGCACGCGAAGGTGTGCGCGACCTGCGCCGCTCCGGGATGTTGAAGGTGATGCAGGGCGTTACTACCCTCGAGGAAGTGTTCGGAGCCACCAACGAGTAGCGCCGCTACCCAGGAGACGCAGGACGATGGCAGACACAGCGAACACCCAGGCAATCAGCTCGGCGCGCGCGCGCGCCGCACGCGGCAAGGAATTCAACTTCGCCTGGGAAGGGCGCGATCGCAACGGCAACACCGTCCGGGGCGAAACTCGCGCGATCAGCCAAGCGGTCGTCAGCGCGACCCTGCGCCGCCAGGGGGTGATGGTGACCAAGATCCGCAAGCGCTCGCTCAAGCGCGGCGGCAAGATCAAGGATAAGGACGTCGCGCTGTTCACCCGCCAGCTGGCGACGATGATGAAAGCCGGCGTCCCGCTGCTGCAGTCGTTCGACATCGTCGCCAAGGGCGCCAGCAACGCTGCGGTCAGCACGCTGTTCACGGGGATTCGCGCCGACATCGAGACCGGAAGTTCGATGGCCGCGGCCTTTGCCAAGCATCCGCTTTATTTCGACGCCCTCTACTGCAACCTGATTGCCGCTGGCGAACAGGCCGGGATCCTTGACGACCTGCTCGAGCGACTCGCGACCTACCGCGAGAAGATGATCGCGATCAAGGCCAAGATCAAGACGGCGATGTTCTATCCCGGCGCGGTGGTCAGCGTGGCCTTCATCGTGGTCGCGGTAATCATGATCTTCGTGGTCCCGGCCTTCAAGCAGGTGTTCGAGAGCTTCGGCGCCAACCTGCCCGCGCCAACGCTGTTCGTGATGGCAATCTCGGACTTCTTCGTCGACTACTGGTACGCAATCTTCGGCGCAATCGGCGGTGGGTTCTATTTCTTCATGCAGGCGTGGCGACGATCGACCGCGATGCAGATCGCCATGGACCGGTTGTTCCTGAAGCTGCCGATCTTCGGGCCGATCGTCGAGAAGGCCACCATCGCGCGTTGGCTGCGCACTCTCTCGACGATGTTCGCCGCCGGCGTGCCCCTCGTGGAGGCGCTCGACTCGGTGGGCGGTGCCGCCGGCAACAACGTCTACCTGCTCGCCACCCGCAAGATCCAGCAGGAGGTGACGACCGGCACCGCGCTCACCGCCGCGATGGATCATACCGGCGTGTTCCCCAACCTGGTGCTGCAGATGTCGGCGATCGGCGAGGAGTCTGGCGCACTCGACTCGATGCTCGCCAAGGCCGCCGACATGTATGAACGCGATGTCGACGAGGCTGTGGAATCGCTCTCGAGCCTGCTCGAACCGATCATCCTGGTATTCCTGGGCACCATAATCGGCGGCCTGGTGGTAGCGATGTACCTGCCAATCTTCAAGCTCGGCCAGGTCGTTTGATGGGGTCCGGCGTGGGTGGTGACTTGCTGGCAGCCCTGCAGCAGGATCCGGCGCTGGCAATCGGCGCCACGCTGGTGCTGGGGCTCATCGTCGGCAGCTTCCTCAACGTCGTCATCTATCGCCTGCCGAAGATGCTCGAGGCGGGCTGGCAGGACCAGGCGGCCGAGTTGCGCGGCGAGGAGATTCCCGAACGCGAACGCTTCGACCTGATTTCGCCGCGCTCGCGCTGCCCGTCCTGCGGCCACTCCATTGGCGCGCTGGAGAATATACCGGTGCTGTCGTGGCTCTTCCTGCGGGGCCGCTGCAAAGCTTGCGGCACGAGGATTTCGGCGCGCTACCCGGCCGTGGAACTGGCGAGCGCAATGCTGTGCGCGGGGGCCGTCTGGCAATTTGGTTTCACGCTCGCCGCGGCCGGCGCGGTCGTCCTCAGCCTTTTCCTGCTGGTCCTGGCACTGATCGACCTCGACACCCAGCTGCTGCCCGACGGCATGACGCTACCGTTGTTGTGGATCGGACTGGTGTTCAACCTCGGCGCCACTTACGCCCCGATCGAGGAAGCCGTGGTTGGCGCCATGATCGGCTACCTGTCGCTGTGGTCGATCTACTGGATCTTCCGGCTGGCGACCGGCAAGGAAGGAATGGGTTATGGCGACTTCAAGTTGCTCGCTGCGCTCGGCGCCTGGTTCGGTTGGTACACGCTGCCCGCGATCATCCTGCTGGCCTCGGCGGTGGGGGCGCTGGTGGGGATTACGCTGATCGTCTTCGCCCGACACCAGCGCGGCACGCCAATTCCGTTCGGCCCATACCTGGCCGGCGCCGGACTGCTCGCGCTCTACGTGCGCGAACCGGTCGCCGCAATCTTTGGGGTTTCCTGAGGTAGCGCGTGGTCATGACCAAAGCGGCGCCAGCACCCCAATCCGCTCAAGCTCCGGACGAGCGCTCGGTTCCGCCCGGGGAGCGAGCGCTCATCGGGCTAACCGGCGGCATCGGCAGCGGCAAGAGCACGGTCGCCGACCTTTTCGTGGCCCGTGGCGCCGGCCTGGTCGACACCGACGCGATCGCCCATCAGCTCACCGCCCCTGAAGGGGCGGCGCTGGCGGCGATTCGCGACGCCTTCGGCGTCCGGGTCATCGCAGCCAACGGCGCACTCGATCGGGCCGCGATGCGCGAGCTCGCTTTTTCCGATCCCGCCGCGCGCCATCGACTCGAGGCGATCCTGCACCCCCTGATCCACCTCCAAACCAAGCGTGAAATCGACGCCGCGCGCAGCCATGCGCCATACGTTATCGTG
Organism: Burkholderiaceae bacterium; assembly: GCA_019428955.1. Taxonomy (GTDB): domain Bacteria; phylum Pseudomonadota; class Gammaproteobacteria; order Burkholderiales; family Burkholderiaceae_E; genus JAGXFR01. The sequence goes on along the minus strand of JAHYJF010000231.1, from coordinate 845 downwards.
GCGGTGCCGCTGCTGTTCGAAACCCGCACGTGGGCCGAGCGGGTCGACCGCATCCTGATCGTCGATTGCCCGGTTGAAGTACAGATCGCGCGCACGGTCGCGCGCAGCGGCCTTTCCCGGGAACAGGTCGAAGCGATCATCGCGGCACAGGTGGCGCGCGCCGAGCGCATCGCCGGCGCCGACGACATCATTGACAACAGCGGCGAGCGCGACGCGCTCGAGGCCCAGGTCGACGAGCTTCATCGCCGTTATCTCCAACTGCGCGGCAGCGGCGCGCCAGCCGGCAGCCCCGCCTGAGCCGCGCGGCCATGGCAGACCGATGTTATTGTGGTGCATACGGTTTGTCATCCCCGGCGCTTTGCGCCACAATCGTTGCGCTGGGACTTGCCGATAGGAAGAGCACTTGATCCTCTACGAGTACCCTCTAAACGAGCGTGTACGCACTCTCTTGCGTCTTGAGGATCTCTTCGTTCGGCTGGACTATTTCTGCCACGAGGAACATCCGCTCGCCCACCACGTCGCGCTGGTGACGCTGTTCGAGCTGCTCGAGGTCGCGGCGCGCGCCGATCTCAAGTCCGACCTGCTCCAGGAACTCGAGCGCCAGCGCCAGACGCTGCTCGGGTACCGCAGCAATCCGCAGGTCTCGTCGAGCGCGCTGGAACAGGTGCTCAGCGAAGTTGACAGCGCCTGGAACGGACTGAGCCACGCCACCGGCCGCACCGGGCAGCACATCCGCGACAACGAATGGTTGATGAGCATCCGCAGCCGCACCAACATTGCGGGCGGTGCCTGCGAGTTCGACCTGCCCTCTTATTTCGCCTGGCAGAACCACTCGGCCGCCGATC
>JAHYJF010000230.1 GCA_019428955.1 Burkholderiaceae bacterium | reverse complement strand
CCGGCCATCAGCACCAGGGTTTCGAGCCGGGCCAGGGCGTCGCGCGGGCTGTTGGCATGCAGTGTGGTGAGCGAGCCTTCGTGCCCGGTGTTCATGGCCTGCAGCATGTCGAGCGCTTCGCCGCCGCGGCATTCGCCGACGACGATGCGGTCGGGCCGCATCCTGAGCGCGTTCTTGACCAGGTCGCGGATGGCGATCTGGCCGCGGCCTTCGGCGTTGGCGGGACGCGCTTCGAGGCTGATCAGGTGGGAATGCGCCAGCCGCAGTTCGGCGGCGTCTTCGATTGTGATGATGCGCTCGCCATCGGGAATGAAGTTGGACAGGACGTTGAGCAGCGTGGTCTTGCCCGAGCCGGTGCCGCCGGAAATGATGATGTTCTTGCGGTGCAAAACGGCCGTTCGCATGAATTCGGCCATGTCCGGGCTGACTGCGGCAAAGCCGATCAGGTCGTCGGCGGTGAGCGCGCGGCGGGAGAATTTGCGGATGGTGAGCGCGGGCCCCTTGAGCGCCAGCGGCGGAATGATGGCATTGACCCGCGAGCCGTCCTTGAGGCGCGCATCGACCATCGGCGAGGATTCGTCGATGCGCCGCCCCAGCGGCGCGACGATGCGCTCGATGACGCCGAGCACGGCACGGTCGCTGGTGAAGATCGAGGGGTGGCGTTCGAGACGACCGGCGCGCTCAAGATAGATTTCATCGAAGCGGTTGACCATGATCTCGGTGATGCTGTCGTCGGCCAGCAGTTCTTCCAGCGGCCCCAGGCCCACCGCTTCGTTGAGCACGTCGCGCACCAGGTGCTCGCGGTCGATGGCGTCGGGCAAGGCGGATTCCTGCCCGATGATTTCGCGGATGAGTGCTTCGGTCTCGGTGCGCAGTTCGGCGTCTTCCATGCGCATCAAGTCGCGCCGGCGCAGGTCGATGACGTCGAGCAGCTGTTCGTGGATGCGGCGGCGCCAGAAATGGTGTGGCGAGGATGCGGGCGACGGGGCGGCGGGCTTGATGCCGGACGGCAGGACGGGCGCGTGGACGGAGGCCGGTGCCGGCGTCAAGTCGTGGGCGCTGGCCACGAGCTGGTCATCCACCTTGAGCAGGTAGGGGCCGAGGACGATCTCATCCTCCGGGCCAAGCGGGCCATGCTGCTCGATGCGGCTGCCGTTGACCCAGGTGCCGGCAAACTGGCCGAGGTCCTGGATGAACAGACCGCTCTTGGTGCGGAAGATGCGGGCATGTTCGCGCCCGATGCGCCAGCCGGACAAGCGGACAGGACACTCCCGGCCCTTGCCGATCATGGCGTGGGTGTCCTCGATGCGCTCCAGGCGCTGCTTTTTATCGGGGTCGGTGATGTTGACCAGAAACATGTCGATCTCCGCTCGTGGCTATTCCGGATCGCTCCAGGGCGAGGGCGTGTGCGCGGGAAAACCGGGCACAGCGGCCAAATCCTGGGGAGAAACGCGCGGCGATTGCTGCAGGCGGGCGGCGGCCTGGGCCATGCTTTCCTCTTGCGCAAACGTGTTCCTGTCCACCGCCACCGGCGTGACGAAGACCACCAGTTCGGTTTCGTTGTTCTGAAAGCGTTTTGAACGGAACAAGGTACCCAGCACGGGGATGTCGCCGAGGAAGGGAACCTTGTCGAGCGAGGTGCTGGCATCCCGCCTGAGCAGACCACTCAAGACGATGGTGCCGCCTTCCATGACATTGAACTCGGTCTCGGTCTTGCGGGTGCGCAGGGCGGGGCCGCTGATGGTGCTGATCGAGGTGTCGATATCGCTGACTTCGCTCAGGATCTTGGCCCTGATCACGCCGTTGTGATCAACGCGCGGCTCGATGTCGAGGCGTATGCCGTAGGGCTTGAACAGGATGGTGGTGCCGTTGACGTTGCTGACGGAATAGGGAAATTCGCCGCCTGCCAGGAAGGTGGCCCTGGAGCCGCTGCGCGCGGAAAGCGTGGGCTGGGCGAGGATGGTCGCGGTGCCGTTCTGCTCCATCAGGTTGAGCTGGGCGTTCAGGCCCATGTTGAGCATGGACAACGCAGTGAAACTGGAAGTGAGTGGAATTCCCTGCAAGGGGCTGTTTGGATTACCCGTTATGGGTGCAGGGTTGTTTTGCCCACTGATGAGATTGATCTGATACGGCGAGGTATCACCGCGCCGAACAGGCTCCCACACCCCACCGATGGCGATGCCGCCGGTCGCGCTCCACTTGAGCCCGATTTCCTTGAGCGCGGTGATGGGGAATTCGACCACCCTGACGTCCATCACGATCATCTTTTCCCAGCCGATGCGGTTGGTGAAATTAACGATCTGCGGATAGCGCTTGGCCAGTTCGTCGATTTTCCCAAGGTCACGGTCGGAGAGGTTGTCGCCTTCCACGATCACCTTGTCGCCGATGACGGCGGCCTTGGTGTTGGGAATGGTCGCGAGAAAGGCGGCGATCTCCCACGAGATGCGCGCGGTATCGCCCGGCATGATGTTGACCTTGAGTCGCCGGTTGTGGCCGTTACGGGTCCAGATATGCAAGGACGAGACGCCGACCTCGTTGGCGATGAGCAGAATTTCCTTGTCGTCCAGAACCGCGGCAGAAAGCGCCTTGCCGTTGCCTACCGCCAGGCGTCCGGCGTTGGGCTCTGCGATGACACGCGTTTCGCCAACGAACATTTCGATTTCCCCGGCGAACCCCTGATCGGGCGCAAGCCTGGACACGGTCGGTTTGTTGCGCAATGCAGGCGGTTTGCGTGTCGGCGGCGCCGCATTTTTTGTCGCGACCATCGCTTCGCTGGAAATGACTTGTTTGGCGCCCGCAATCGCCGGGCCTGGGGCTGGCGCTGCCGCGGGAACCTCCGCGGCATGGACCGACAGGGTCAATACGATCAGCGCCAGACACTGGCTTGTTTTAATGGTGATGCGTTTCAAAGTGACACTCCCTGATATTTTTATTCGACTCGCAGGCCCTGCATCGCGTGGATGCGAACCATGGCGCGGCGTTGTGATTCTTCTTGCTTTTATCTGCCCACGGCCACTGCGTCATCTCCGGCACGAATGCGCGCATTCATTCGCTGTCCCTCGGTGATCGGCCCGCCGCCGTAGATCACCGGGACGGAACTGCCGGTGGAACCGAGGCCCGTGGCGAGCCCCAGCAAGGTCAACGCCTCCGAACGTGCTTTTGAAACATTGCCGTTGTCGCTCGGCGCCCGCAGCAAGGCCGTGACGCGGCCCACTTCGCGCGCTGCGATGACGCGCTTGGCGTCCTCCGGGCTGGTATCCAGCGTGATGGTGGTGAAACTGCGGCCACGGCCTTCCGGGTCTTTTTCCTGCTGCGAGGATTTTGTGCCGGTGGCCAGGACGGCGACACTCTGCAGCAAGGTGAAGGTGAAATTCTGTTTGTCGTGCTTGATGGAGACCACGATGTCGATCAGGTCGCCGGGTTCGACCATGCCGGACAGGGAACTGATTTCATCCACAGGCACGGTGACGGCCCGGCGTCCGGCGGTCAGCCGCGCGGAAAAGGTCGGCGCGCGCTGCCCTTCAAGCTGCGCCCAGATCACCGGCTCGCCTGCATGGGCGGGGTATGCGAGCAAGGAGCCTTCGGTGCGGCCAAACTGTTCGGGCGTGATCGCGCCGGAGTGGACCCACTCTTGCGGGATGGCCCGCACAGCCACCGTCTCCGCCGTGAGCGGGCTGCCTTTGGGCAAGTCGGACTTGGCCACAACCACTTGAACCATGGCCTTGTTTTTTTCCCGCGCTTCGATCTCCGCCATCTGGCCGCTGAGGTAGTTTTTTGCGCCGAAGGCAGCCAGCCCGCCCACGCCCAGGGCGGCCAGAAGAACAATCCAGTTTTTGTTGATTTTGTAAGCCATGATTCGAGACTTTTAAAGAGGGAGAGAGATGAAGCTGCTTTGTTTGTCGAAAGCGGTTTTGACCGCGGCGAGAAAGAGATCGATGACCGATGACTCGCCCGAGAAACTGACACCGATCATCATCATGACGACCAGCATGGCCACCAGATACTCGGTCATGGACTGCCCCGATTGCGCGTTTCTTGACTTCATGGTCATGGCATTTGCACCGTCGTCAGGACTACATTGCTGGCGCCGTCCCGTCGGATCACCACCAGGCGGGCCTCGCGGTTTGCGCCGCCGAACATCAGGACACGACCTGATTCCAGGTTTTGCGTGTCACCGGACTGCGGTTCATAACCACGTTCCTGCAAGGCCTTGGTGATGGAAACAACGTTGGCATTGATGGAGTGGTTGTTCATGAGCACCAGCTGCCGTGAAACCTTTCCGGCGTCGGTTGATTCCATGTCGGACAGAACTTGGGTTCCGGCAGGAACCGGAAAGCCCAAGGGCCGATTAGCGGCATTTTCTGCGCCGCGTGCATCGCTCACCGAAACCAGCGTTTCAGTGAACGACGGGCCCAGAACCTTGACGCGAACAGTCACGAAATAATCGCCGCGTCCCTGGGCGAATAAAAGGCCGTCCGGCAACTTCTCCTCGGCGCGCCTGGCGCCCAGTGCCTCGCGATAAAACTGGATGACGGCTTTCGGTTTGTCGTCGCTCAGCACACGCTGCATGCGCACGGGGACGCCGTTCAAGCGTACTTGCTCGCCAATCTGCTCAACTTTTGCATTGCGGGGTGACGGCACTTCTGGCCAGCCGGCCCAGCTTGCCGACGCACAGAGCAATGCAGCCAAGGCCGGTAATCCAGGGTTCATGGGTAGGCATCCAGTACGCGATCAGCCGGCACGCGGTCGGGGTCGACCAGACCAATGTTTGGCGGGCCGGCGCCAAATTCGAACAACGTGAGCGCCAGGCCGACGACCGGGTTGCCTCCCAGAACCTCAAGAGGTTTGTATGGAAACGGTCCCAGCGGATCCGATCCGTTATTTCTGATTTTGCTTTTGATCGAAGCCGATCCCTGCGCCGCCCAGGGATCAGCCAACAGGGTTGTCGAACGACTGATCGACAAGTCAAGCGTGTCGAATGGTTTTAAAGCGGCAATATTCGCCACGGCGACATTGACCCGTCCGGTGTAGAGATTGTCCTTCGGCAAGCCGAGGGAAGCAGCGTGGAACGCGCCAAAAGGCTGCGACATGGATTCGCGTGTTGTCTCCACGCCGACGTTGTCCACGAACTTTGGCAAAAGCGGCTTGCCGCGATGGTCGAACCACAGCGTGTTGCGGTGGGCATTGAAATCGCCGGCGACGTCATTGGTCTTGATGGGCGCATCACTGTTGCTGAAAAACCGCCTGCGAACTTCGGTTGCCAGTTCGCCATCTGATTTCCAGCCAGCCGTGCTGGACGAGTGGTGGACAGTGCCCTCGAACGCCGTGTAGCGGCTTGCCTCTGCCGTGGTTTGCGCGATGTCCATGTACTTGCCCAGCAACGGAACGATGAGCAGCAAGGGCACCATGACCAGGGACAGCACCACGAATTCGACAGTGGACTGGCCGGTCTGGCGGGTGCATAACCGCCTTGTCTCAATCATCGCCAGATTCTTCTGCGCAAGGGTCAACGCCCGTTTTTTTCTTTTGCTTTGCGCACCATATTTGTGTCGAGTTCTCTGACGAGCGCCGCGACCCGCGCTCGCTTGTCACCTCGTCGTGCACCGGCGGCATGAATTGGCTGATGGGGAAAACGGCGCGATTCTC
>JAHYJF010000229.1 GCA_019428955.1 Burkholderiaceae bacterium | reverse complement strand
CGATCAGCTGCTCACCAGCCTGCTGGCCGAACTGCCACCGAGCCGCGCGGCGCGCCTGGCCGAACGCCTTACCGGGCTGTCCCACCGGGTCGTCTACCCGCGCACCCTCGAGCTGGCCAAGACCCTGTCTAGCGATTAACCGCGAACGACCGCACGCCGGTCTCGCGCAGGATGCGCTCGGCGGCCGCCTGGGCCTCCGGCCTGGCGGCCCACGGGCCGGCCTGAACCTTGAACAAAGACATCTCGGCACGCACCACCAGCCGATCGGCGAGCCAGTCGATCTCGCGCTCCAGGCGCGTCTCAACCGAGCGGGCGCTCTCGAGCGACGAAAAGGCGCCGAGCTGCAGGTAGATCCCGGCGGCCCCGGCGCTCACTTCGATGGGAATGCCAGGGCCTTCGGCCATGGGGGCCATGGCCACCAACTGGCTGGGCGCGGGGGCGGCCGGCGCTGAGGTCGGTGAGCGCGGAGTGGAAGGCGGTGGTGAGCTGATGTCGGGCACCTGCAGCAACTCGATCTCGACCTCGCCGCTGCCGCGTTCGATAAAGCCCAGGCGCGCGGCCGCCGCGTAGGACAGGTCCATCGCGCGACCGCGCAGGAATGGCCCGCGGTCGTTGACGCGCACCACCACGCTGCGGCCGTCGGCCACGCTGGTGACCCGGGCATAGCTGGGCAACGGCAGCGTCGGATGCGCCGCCGTCATCGCATACATGTCGTAGGGCTCGCCGGTCGCGGTGGGCATGCCGTGAAAGCGCCGCCCATACCAGGATGCTATGCCGCGCTCATGGAACGGCGCCAGCTCCCGCATCGGCACGTACTCGCGACCGAAAACCACATAGGGTCGCGAGTTGCGCTCGCGCACCGGCTCGTTCCAGGGCAGCGCGTCGGGAATCGAGGCCAGGTCAGGAGGGGGCGAGTCGCCCGGACCGTCGTCGCGGTAATAACCGCCACCGGAACTCCTGGCGCCAGGCGGCGGCGCGGGCTTTGCGGTGGGCGGCGCGCTGGCCGAGCGCGGATAGCTCGCGCTCCCCTGCGGACCACGCGGCGCCGAACACGCCGCCAGCAGCAGCGCGCCGGCGACCAGCGCCCCGAGAGCGAGCCGGCGGCGCAGACCCATCAGGAGCTTCCTACTTGCGCCCCGCGCGCTCGCGGGCGACCAGCTCGTCGATCACTTTGAGCACTCCCTCGTTCGACCCCACCATCGAGGGCGAGGTGAAGTACTTGCCATTGACGGCAAATGCCGGGACGCCGTCGATGCCATAGGCTTCCATGGTCTGGGTTGCCTTGCGCATCCGGGTGCGGACGCTGAACGAGTCCCATACCTGGGTGAACTGCTTGCGATCGATGCCGAACTTGGTCGCCCAGTCGGCGATCTTCGACGCCGAGTTCATCGGATTCTTCTCGACGTGCATCGCCTCGAACACCTTTGGACCCAGCTCGTCAGCCTTGTCCAGTGCTTCGAGCGTGTAGTGCAGCTGCTGGTGGGCCGGCTCGCGGAACATCACGTGCACGTGCCGGAACACGACGTCAGGCGCCAGCGTCTTCTCCCACTTGCGCACGATCGGGTCGAGGGTGTTGCAGTGCGGGCAGCCGTACCAGAAGAATTCGATCACCTCGATCTTGCCGGGGGCCACTTCAGTGTTCTGGCGGTTCTTCAGAACCCGGAAATCAACCCCGGGGCGGAGCTCCGCCACTGCCAGGCCAGAAGTGATTGCCAACGCCCCGCCCACGACCAGGCCAAGGACCCTACGGCGCATTGCTCTCATCGTTACTTTCCTTTAAACGCAGGTAAAACTGGGGTTGTCACTTACCTTTGCCGCACTGCGGACGCCTCGACGCCACTCTCGGCTAGCCTGGCGCGGGCCTGGTTCATTTCCTCAAGGGCGGCAAACGGTCCGACGCGCACCCGATACACGGTCTTCCCCGACACTGCGGCCGGAACCACACTGGCCTCGAAACCAATCAGCGCCAGTTTGGCCTTCACTCCCTCCGCCGCGTCCTGGTTGGCATAGGAGCCGGCCTGCAGCATGAAGGACATCTTCTCAGTGCCATCGCCCGCATTCGCGGCCGCCGGCGGCGGAGCCGCAACGGGGGCGGCGCCCGGCGCGGTGGTCACCGGCGAAGTTCCGGGAGCGGGAGCGCCCGACTGGCCCAGGGGCTTATTGGGGTCCGGCAACTGTTCGCCCAGTTTCAACTCGAGCGTCTTTTCCGAGCTCCGCGGGGTCTTGTTGAGGAACGGTACCGGAGCCTGCGTCACCACGATCGCCACTACCACCGCGATCGCCAGGCCGAGCACCAGCCCCGCCATAAACGCAAGCAACATCGGGCCGCGACCGGCAGATTGAGCACCTCTTGCCATCACATTCTCTCCGGAGCCGACACGCCGATCAAAGCAAGTCCGTTGCGCAACACCTGACGCGTCGCCAGCAAGATCGCTATGCGGGCCCGGCGCAGCGCCTCATCATCGACCAGAAACCTCTCGGCATTATAGTAAGCGTGCAGATCGGCAGCTAAGTCCTTGAGATAGTAAGCGATCGTATGCGGGGCCAGGGCTTGGGCCGCGGCTTCGATAACCTCGGGATATTCAGCCAGCCGCGCCGCCAGGGCGAACTCGTGGCGCGAGGTGAGCAGCGCCAGGTCGGCGGCGCCGAGCCGAGCCGCAGTCAACGCCGCCTCATCGCCGCCGTCACCGCGTCCCGCCTGTACGAGCACCGACGAGATCCGGGCGTGGGCGTACTGGACGTAGTAAACCGGGTTCTCGTCGGTTTTCGCCAAGGCCAGATCGACGTCGAAGACGAACTCGGAGTCGGCCTTGCGCGACACCAGGAAGAAGCGCACCGCGTCGCGGCCACGGCGCTCGTCGACCGCGACCACTGCGCCATCGGCGTCGTGCTCCTCGCCCGACCAGGTGACCAGGTCGCGCAGCGTGACGTAAGAGCCAGCGCGCTTGGAAATCTTGACTTCCTCGCCGCCGCGCATCACGGTGACCATCTTGTGGAGCACGTAGTCGGGGTAGCCGGCGGGAATTCCCGCGTCGAGCGCCTGGAGACCGGCGCGCACCCGGGCCATCGTGCCGTGGTGATCGGAACCCTGGACGTTGATGGCCTTGGCGAAACCCCGTTCCCACTTGGTCACGTGGTAGGCAACGTCGGGCACGAAATAGGTGTAGGCGCCGTCGGACTTGCGCATCACCCGATCCTTGTCGTCGCCGAAGTCGGTGGTGCGCAGCCACAGCGCCCCGGCATCCTCGTAGGTATGACCGGCGGCGCGCAGCGCCGCGACCGTGCGCTCGACCCGGCCATCCTGGTAGAGCGAAGACTCGAGATAGAAATGGTCGAAGCGCACCCCGAAGGCGCGCAGGTCGAGGTCCTGCTCGTGACGCAGGTAGGCCACCGCGAAATGGCGGATGGCCTCGAGGTCCTCGGGGTCGCCGGCGGCGTGAACCGGGGTCAGTTCGTTGGCGCCGACTGTCCGGCCGGCGAGGTAATCGTGGGCGATGTCGCGGATGTATTCGCCACGATAGCCATCGGCCGGAAAGCCTTCGTCATCAGGCTCGATGCCACGGGAGCGCGCCTGCACCGAGCGCGCGAGGTTGCCGATCTGGGCCCCGGCGTCGTTGTAGTAGAACTCCCTGCTGACCCTCCAGCCGCTGGCTTCCAGCAATGCCGCCAGCGAATCGCCCAGCGCCGCCTGCCGGCCGTGGCCGACGTGCAGCGGCCCGGTGGGGTTGGCCGAGACGAATTCAACGATGGCCTTGTTGCCGGCGCCGCTCGCGCTGCGCCCGAACGCCGACCCCGCGGCGAAGATGGCGTTCACCACCGCGAGCTTGGCGGCGGCGCTGATGCGCAGGTTGAGAAAACCGGGCCCGGCCACTTCGACCGACTCGATCAGCTCGCCGCCGGCGCGGCCCAGCGCCTCGGCCACAGATTGGGCCAGCGCGCGCGGGTTGGTGCCGAGTTTCTTGGCCAGCTGGAGCGCAACGCTGCAGGCCAGGTCGCCATGATCGGCCTGGCGCGGACGCTCGAGCAGCACCGCGGGCAACTCGAGATCGGGAACGGCGCTCGCCGCCGCCACCTCGGCCAGCGCGGCGGCAATCATTGCTGCGATCTGTTCTTTCTGATTCCTAAGCATCGGCTCCGGGCCCAATCTCGGCGGCTACGCGGCACGCGCGCTCGCGCAGCGCATTGTACCGAGCAGCGCTGCCAGCCGGGGAAAAGCCGCGCCCGACGGCCGATTGAAGCGCGGCGCCGCCGGCAGGCGAGCGGCCCCCGAGGCTGGCAGGCGATCGCTTGCTCTGCTATTGTGAAATCAGGCCGCGATTCCCGGCCGGGTCCGAGGTTACAGGCCACCAATGTCGCCCGGCATCGAATTCTCCCAAGGAGACAAAAGTGTTGAAATTTATCAAATCATCGATCGCCACCACCATGATCGTCGCGCTGGTCGCTGCTACCAGCCCGATTGCCGCCTACGCCAAGCTGATCGGTACCGATGAGGTCGTAGCGGCGCAGTCTTTCGGGTACCACGACCGCGCCCAACTGGCCGCAGCTCTCGATCGCGCCGATGTCGCCGCAATGCTCGAGCAGCACGGCGTCACCGTCGAGCAGGCCAAGGCACGCCTGGCTGCGATGACCGAAGCCGAGGTCAACCAGCTGGCGGCGACGATGGACAGTGCCCCCGCCGGCGCCGGAATCATCGGCGTGCTGTTCACGGTGTTCGTGATCCTGCTGGTGACCGACATCTTCGGTTTCACCAAGATCTTCCCGTTCACCCGCCCGATCCGCTAGGCTGATCGTCTCGTCATGAACCTGCGCCGCGCCTTGGGCGCGGCGCTTGCCGCGCTGCTGCTGGCCGCCTGCGCCGCGCCGCAGACGAGCCGCTTGATCGCGCTCCCGCCAGCCGCGGTCGCGCTACGCAGCGCCGAGCTCACCAACACCCCCTATTTCCCGCAGGACGATTACTACTGCGGCCCGGCAACCCTGGCCATGGCGCTCACCGCCACTGGCATCGCCACGAATCCCGACGAGCTCGCCCCGCATGTCTATCTGCCCGGGCGCAAGGGCAGCCTGCAGATCGAGATGCTCGCGGCGGCGCGACGCCACGGCGCGCTGCCGGTGGTCCTGCCGGCCAGCCTGGAGGCGCTGCTGCAGGAAATCGCGGCAGGTCATCCGGTGATCGTGCTGCAGAATCTCGGCCTGTCCTGGGTGCCGTACTGGCACTATGCGGTGGCCATTGGCTACGACCTCGACCGCGAGCTGATCCTGCTGCGCTCCGGACCTGAGCGGCGCCAGGAACTGTCGCTGTCGACCTTCGAGCGCACCTGGCAGCGCTCCCGGATGTGGGCCTTCACGGTCCAGCGCCCCGGCGAGCTGCCGGCGACGGCCACCCTCGAAGCGGTCACTGCGGCGGCCTCGGCCTTTGAACGGATCAACCCTCCGGCGCAGGCGCGAGCCAACTTCGCGGCGGCCCTGAAGCGCTGGCCGCAGGACTTCGTGCTCCACCTCGGGCTGGGCAACGCGGCCTACCGCGCCGGCGACTTCAGCGGCGCGCGCGCCGCCTTTGCCGCAGCCACCGGCCTGCGGCCCGATTCAGCCCCCGCCTGGAACAACCTGGCGCTGGCGCTGCTGGAGCTGGATGAACTCGATGAGGCCTGG
>JAHYJF010000228.1 GCA_019428955.1 Burkholderiaceae bacterium | reverse complement strand
GGTGGCTGGTGGGCGCCTGCGGGCGAGCAGCATCGTGACGAGACCGAGGAACTGTTGCGCCTGGTGGGACTGCATGCGAGCGCCGACGCACCCTGCGCCACGCTCGCCTACGGCGAGCTCAAGACCCTCGAGCTGGCGGTGGCCCTGTCTGGTCGGCCGCAGCTGCTGCTCATGGATGAGCCCACCGCCGGCATGGCTCCCGGCGAGCGTAATGCCCTGATGGCGTTGACTCGCGAGCTGGTGCGCGAACGCCAGATTGGGGTGCTCTTCACCGAGCACAGCATGGACGTCGTATTTGCCTGTGCCGACCGGATTGTGGTGATGGCGCGGGGCGAAGTGATTGCCGAAGCTGCGCCCGAGGAAGTCCGCGCCGACGCCCGGGTGCGCGAGGTCTACCTCGGCGCCACGATGCCCGGGGCAGGGCGATGACTGTCCCGTTGCTCGACGTGCGCGCACTGGCCGCTGGCTATGGCGAGGCCAGGATTCTCTTCGGCCTCGATCTCGATGTCGGTGCCGGCGAAGTCGTCGCACTGATGGGCCGCAACGGGGCCGGCAAGTCGACCACGCTCAAGGCGATCATGGGGCTGCTGGCGCGTTGCAGCGGCTCGGTGCGGTTTGATGGGCATGAGCTTGTGGGCCTGGCGCCGTTTCGCATCAGCCGCCTGGGCCTCGGATACGTGCCCGAGGACCGGCGGATCTTCACCGACCTAACCGTGCTTGAGAATCTCGAGGTGGCGCGCCGCCCGCCGCGCCCCGGAACCCCATTCTGGACGGTCGAGCAACTCTTCGCTCTGTTTCCTAATCTCGCCGAAATGCCTGACCGCCCGGCCGGACAGATCAGCGGCGGCGAACAGCAGATGCTCACGGTGGCGCGCACCCTGATGGGCAACCCCAGCTTGCTGTTGCTCGACGAACCATCGGAAGGGGTCGCGCCGCTGATCGTCGAGCAGCTGGCGGTCCTCGTCGCGGCGCTGAAGAAGCAGGGTCTGGCCGTGCTGCTGTCGGAGCAGAACCTGGCATTTGCCGAGCTGGTCTGCGACCGCGCCTATGTCTTGGAGAAGGGGGCCATCGGCTTTTCGGGTACGATCACAGAACTCGCCGGCAATGAGCCGGTGCGTGCCCGTTATCTGGGCGTTTGAGTCCAGCTCGGCGCATCCCCGACACTGCCATGATCATCTCTTCGCTGCTCGACACCGACCTCTACAAGTTCACGATGATGCAGACCGTGCTGCATCATTTTCCGGACGCCAACGTCGAGTACCGTTTCAAGTGCCGCAACAAGGGCATCAATCTGGTGCCATACATCGCGGAGATCGAGACCCAGATTCAGCATCTCTGTGCGCTGCGTTTTTGCGAATCCGAGATCGAGTACCTGCGTGGCTTGCGCTTCATCAAGAGCGATTTCGCCGATTTTCTTGGCCTGTTCAAGATGAACCGCAAGTACATCGGCGTGCGGCCGTCGACCAGGGCAGAGGGCGAGATCGAGATCGACATCAAGGGCCCGTGGCTGCACACGATCATGTTCGAGATTCCGGTGCTGGCGATCGTCAACGAGATCTACTTTCGCAATACCCAGCCGGATCCGGATTTCGAAGAGGGGCGGCGGCGGCTGGCGGCCAAGATCGACCTGGTCGATTCCAATCCGGCGCTCGCCGGGCTGCGGATCGCCGACTATGGCACCCGGCGCCGCTTCAGCAAGAGCTGGCAGGAGGAAGTGCTGCTGACCTGCCGGGATCGGCTGGGGGAACACTTCGCCGGCACCTCCAACGTCTACTTTGCCCGCAAGCACGGGGTCCTGCCGCTGGGTACGATGGCCCACGAATACCTTCAGGCCTGCCAGGCGCTCGGTCCGCGGTTGCGCGATTCGCAGAAGTTCGGCTTCGAGAGCTGGGCGCGGGAGTATCGCGGTGACCTGGGAATCGCCTTGTCGGACGTCTACGGGATGGACGCGTTCCTGCGCGACTTCGACATGTATTTCTGCAAGCTCTTTGACGGCGCCCGCCACGACTCCGGCGACCCCTTCGAGTGGGGCGAGCGTCTGATCCGGCACTTCGAGGCGAACCGGGTTGACCCGCGCGCCAAGACCCTGGTCTTTTCCGACGCGCTCAATTTTCCGCTCGCGATCGAGCTCTTCCTGAGGTTCAAGGACCGGGCGGGGACGGCCTTCGGTATCGGCACCAACCTGACCAACGACCTGGGCTATGAACCGCTGCAGATAGTGATCAAGATGGTGCGTTGCAACGGCCAGCCGGTTGCCAAGCTTAGCGATTCGCCCGCCAAGAACATGTGCGAGGACGAGGCCTACCTCGGCTATCTGCGTCAGGTATTCGAAATCAAGCAATGAGCCGCCGCTCGGGCGCTCGCGAACCGACCGGGAGTTGAAGCAATGGCCGAATTGCGCATCAGGCGGGAGCATGGCCTGGGTCTGCCAGAGGCCCGCAAGGCAGCGCAACGGGTTGCCGACGAACTGGCTGGCGCGTTCCAGATGACCAGTGCCTGGGACGGAGACATCCTGCGCTTTTCACGTAGCGGAGTAGAGGGCGCGCTCAGCGTCACCGCAGACCACGTCGAGGTGGTTGCCCGGCTGGGCATGCTGGTGGCAATGCTCAAGCCGCAGATCGAGGCGCGCGTCAAGCGCGATTTCGACGAGCACTTCGGCTCCGTCTAGCCAGGGCTACTTCAGGCTCTCGACCAGCGCGACGTAGCTGGTCATCGCCTCTTCCCTGGTCGTGCTCTGCAACTCGTTCCACGCGTCCCACTTGGCGCGGGCAACGAAATCGGTCATCCCCGGGCGTTCGCCGTCGGCATCGCCCGAACTCGCCTGCTTGAACAGGGCGTAGAGCTTTAGCAGGGTCATGTTGTCGGGTCGCTCGGACAGCTGCTTTGAGTCCGTCAGCGCCTGCTCGAACTGCTGCTCCAAATCACTCATCGAGGTTCTCCCCAGGACGGCTAGCACCTCACAGTATAGGCGTGGCCGGCGCTTGCGCCACCGGCGCGCCTCGGCCAGGTTGGTCTTGCGCGGCGCTCGCCGGGCGTTCGGTATGATATGTTTCGAGCCCGACGACACAATAATTCAGAGATAGGGGTTTAGCTTGGATCCTACGACCATCCAGATCGTCGCCGCAGTCCTGTTCGCGACCGCCGTGATTCACACCTTCTCGGCGGCGGCCTTTGAGCGCCTGGCACATCGTTACCCGGCCCACGGCGGGATCCTGCACCTGCTCGGCGAAGTCGAGGCGGTATTCGGCTTCTGGGCAATGATCTTGATCGTGTTCATGGGATTCGCCGCCGGCAAGGAAGTGGCGGTCGGGTACATCGAATCGCGCAAGTTCACCGAGCCGCTGTTCGTGTTCGCGATCATGGTGATCGCGGGCAGTCGGCCGATCCTGCACTATGCCGCCTCGGCGGTAAGGGTGGTCTCGGCGATGATCCCGTTGCCGCGCTCGGTCGCCACCTACTTCGTGGCGCTGGCGTTCTTGCCGCTGCTGGGATCGTTCATCACCGAGCCGGCGGCCATGACTCTGGGCGCTTTCCTGTTGCGCGATCGCTTCTACGCGGCGGGGCTGTCGGACCGGCTGAAATACGCGACACTCGGCGTGCTGTTCGTCAACGTGTCGGTCGGCGGGGTGCTTACGCCCTATGCCGCGCCGCCCGTGCTGATGGTGGCCACGACCTGGAACTGGGACCTGATGTTCATGATCACCCATTTCGGGTGGCGCTCGATACTCGCGGTGTTGATCAACGCCACCGTGGTGACCATGCTGTTCCGGCGCGAACTGATGCAGGTCACGATCGTCGAGGATACCGATACCAGGGCAATGCCGGTGGCGATGGTGGCTATTCACATCGCCTTTCTGGTGGGCGTTGTGGTCTTTGCACACCATCCGCCGATGTTCCTCGGCCTGTTCCTGTTCTTCCTGGGCTTTGCCTCGGCCTACGAACGTTTCCAGGACCGGCTGATCCTGCGCGAAGGGCTGCTGGTGGCGTTCTTCCTGGCCGGCCTGGTGGTGCTCGGCGGCCAGCAGCAGTGGTGGCTGCAGACGCTGCTCTCGCACATGAGTTCGACCGCGATCTACTACGGGGCGACGGCCTTGACGGCGATCACCGATAACGCCGCGCTGACCTATCTCGGCTCGCTGGCTAGTGGGCTGAGTGACGAGTTCAAGTATTCGCTGGTGGCTGGCGCAGTCACCGGCGGCGGACTTACGGTGATTGCCAACGCGCCCAACCCGGCCGGCTACTCGATCCTCAAGAGCCGTTTCCCGGACGGGGAGATCAGCGCGGTGAAACTGCTGCTCGCGGCGTTTCCGGCGACCGTGGTGGCGATTGCGACGTTCCGCTGGCTCTAGGATCACGGTGACGACGAGCGACAGCAGCGGCGCGGGCGAGGTACTCGATTTCTGGTTCGGTGCGCGCAGCGAGGAAGAGTTCGGCAAGTCACGCCGGCAGTGGTTCGTCAAGGATCCGGATTTCGACGCCGGAATAGCGCGGCGTTTCGGCGCGCTCGTGGCGGCAGCGCTGCACGGTGGGCTGGATCACTGGCAGGCGAATCCGCAGCACGAGCTGGCGCGCATCATCGTTCTCGACCAGCTCACCCGCAACATCTATCGCGGCACGGCGGCGATGTTTGCCGGTGATGCGCTGGCCCTGGCGGCAGCCGTCGCCATGGTCGATGGCGGGCGGGACCAGGAATTGCTGCCGGTGCAGCGCGCTTTCTGCTACCTTCCATTCGAGCATTCGGAGTCGCTCGCCGACCAGGATCGGGCGGTGGCTTTGTTCGAGGCGCTGCGTGATGATCAACCTGCCGGCGGGATGCTCGAGTGGGCCCTGCGTCATCGCGAGATCATTCAGCGCTTCGGTCGTTTTCCCCATCGCAATGAGATGCTGGGGCGAGCCTCGAGTGGCGCTGAAATCGAGTTTCTCAGCCAGCCAGGATCTCGTTTTTGAGATTCGGCCGGGACTCCAACGGAGGAATCGGATGTACAAGCTGTGGATCTTTCTGCACCTGTTCGGAGTCGTCGTCTGGGTGGGAGGAATGTTCTTTGTCCTGCACTGCCTGCGCCCGGCGCTGGCCGACCTGCAGCCCGCGCTGCGTCCGCCGTTGATGGTCGGCGTTCTCCAACGTTTCTTCCGCTACGTCATCGCCTCGATAGTTCTGATCTGGGTCAGCGGTGCCGGGTTGGCGGCGCGCCTGGGAGCACATACGATGCAATCCGGTGTCCTGACCATGATCATCCTGGCGCTGATCATGACGGCCGTTTTCGGCTGGATCAGGATGAGTCAGTTTCCCCGGGTCCGGCTGGCGCTGGCAGTGTCCGATCTGCCCGGCGCCGCCGCGCTGCTCGACAAGTTGCGGCGGCTGGTGTTGCTGAACATGGTGCTTGGATTGCTCGCGATCGCCGCGGTGACGCTCTGGCGCTGACCACGATCTGACGACGGGAACACTCCCGTGGCGTTATCGATCGTCCTGGACAACGACGCCGAGCGCCTAGCCGACGCCCTCGCGATTTCGTTGGATGATGCGCTCGCTGACCCGTTCACGGAGGACGTCGTGGTGGTGCCCAGCCTCGGCGTCGGCCGCTGGCTGCAGCAGCGCCTCGCCCGTCGCGACGGGGTTTGCGCCCGGGTCAGCATTGAATTCCCGGGCCGCTTCCTGTGGCGCCTGCTGGAGCGCGCCGTTCCTGGCCTGCC
>JAHYJF010000227.1 GCA_019428955.1 Burkholderiaceae bacterium | reverse complement strand
CTGGGGATCATGCTGCCGGGCGGCGCATCGCCGCCCGCCGTGACCGCCGACCGGATCCGGATCGCCGAACGCAGCGGCGCGCAGGCGATCGCGATGATCGAACAGCGCCTGACGCCCGACCGGATCCTCACCCCCAAGGCATTCGAGAACGCACTGCGGGTGCTCCTGGCCATTGGCGGCTCAACCAACGCCATCATCCACCTGACGGCGATCGCGGGACGAATGGGTATCGCCATCGACCTGGAGCAGTTCGACCGGATGAGCGAGGAAACTCCGGTGCTCGTCAACCTGAAACCGTCGGGCGAGCATTACATGGAAGATTTCCACCGTGCCGGCGGTCTGGTGACAGTGTTGCGCGAGTTGCGCCCGCTGCTGCATATGGACGCACTGACGGTTACCGGCCGCACGCTGGGCGAGGAAATCGACGCTGCCGGCCCGGGCTTCCCACAGCAGGTCGTGCGCAGCGCTGACAGCCCGGTCTATGCGCAAGGCGGGATCGCGGTGTTGCGCGGCAATATCGCCCCCAGGGGAGCGATCATCAAGCGCTCGGCGGCGTCGCCGGAGCTGATGGAGCACGAGGGTCGCGCGGTCGTTTTCGAGGACATGAAGGACCTGGCCGCGCGCATCGACGACCCGGCGCTCGATGTGGCCGCTGACGATGTCCTCGTGCTCAAGCAGATTGGCCCGGTTGGTGCGCCCGGTATGCCCGAAGCCGGCTACATCCCGATTCCCAAGAAGCTCGGCCGCCTCGGCGTCAAGGACATGCTGCGGATTTCCGATGGCCGCATCAGCGGCACGGCCGGGGGCACGGTGATCGTGCACGTGACCCCGGAGACGGCCAAGGGCGGACCTCTGGGCCTGGTGCGCGACGGCGACCGCATCCGCCTGAGCGTTGCCGGGCGCACGCTCGAGGTGCTGCTGAGCGACACCGAACTGGCCGCGCGGGCGGCTCAGATGAAACCAGCCGTAACGCAGCGCAAGGAACGCGGCTATCTCAAGTTGTTCCTGAACGCCGTCACCCAGGCCGATCAGGGCTGCGATTTTGACTTCCTGCGCTCGGCCGACATGATCGCCAGCGTGCCCAAGGCGCAGCGCTAGACCAGGCCCGCGTTCACCTTAAAGGGAAATGCCATGGCAAACGAAACGAGCGGCGCCGCGCGCGACTCCCGCATCCTCAGCGTCGAAGCCCGGACGATCCGCATTGCGCTGGATCATGTGACGTCTTTTTCGACCCGCAAGGTGGCGGCGCGCGAATACACCCTGGTCAGGGTGCGCACGGCCGATGGCCAGGAAGGCATCGGTTTTTGCTACAGCGGCAGCCGCGGTGGAGTGCTGGTCACCCACGCCGTGCGCGAACTGTTCCAGCCCCTGCTGGTGGGTCAGGATGCGCTGCGCGTCGCAGACCGTGCCGGCCTACGCCAGCGGCGGTTACTACCTCGAAGGGAAGACGCCCGAACACCTGGGGCAGGAACTGGCCGGCTATGTCGCCCTCGGCTTCAAGGCCGTCAAGATCAAGGTCGGGCGCTTCGCTCCGAAGGAAGAGGAGGCGCGCATCAAGGCGGCGCGCGACGCCATCGGCCCGGATGTCCTGCTGATGCTTGACGCCAACAACGCCTGGAGCGACCTGCCCACGGCGCTCGAGTACATGAAGCGCTACGAGCCCTACGATCCCTACTGGATCGAAGAGCCGTTCAGTCCGGACGACATCGAGAACCACGCGCAACTGGCCAGGCGAACACCGGTTGCGGTAGCCACCGGCGAAATAGAGGCGGGCCGCTGGCGGCACCAGGAGTTGCTGGAGAAGCGCGCTGCCATGATCCTGCAAACCGACGCCGCGGTCTGCGGCGGCATTAGTGAATGGCGCCGAATCGCGGCCATGGCCGCAGGGTTTGGCGTAACGATGTGTCCCCACTGGTTCCATGATCTGCATGTGCATCTGGTGGCAGCGACGCCCAACGCGGGCTTCGTCGAATACTTTTCTGACGACCAGGTACTGAACTTCCGCCGGCTGGTCGATACCCAGCTCAGCTTCGAGCAGGGACGGCTGGTCGTCCCTGATGGGCCGGGTCTGGGTTTCGGTTTTGACCCCGGCGCGCTCGAGACGTACGCGGTGGACCAATGGGCATGACAGCCGCCGATCAGGCGAAACGGAGAAAACCATGAATACCGATACACGACTGCGCGGCGTCTTCTCGCCGGTTATCACGCCGTTCTCTGCGGACCTCATTCCCGACGCCGGCAGGCTGGTTCGCCACTGCCGCTGGCTGCTGAGCAAGGAGGTTGGCCTGGCCGTTTTCGGCACCAATTCGGAGGCCAACTCGATGTCGGTCACCGAAAAGATGGTGCTGCTCGATGCGCTGGTCGAGGCCGGCGTGCCTGGCCACCGGATGATGCCCGGAACCGGCGCCTGCGCACTGACCGACAGCGTTGAATTGACGCGTCACGCGGTGCGCCATGGCGCCGGTGGCGTGTTGATGTTGCCGCCGTTCTACTACAAGGCAGTGTCTGACGACGGCCTGTTCGCCAACTATGCTGAAGTGATCGAACGGGTCGCTGACCAGCGCCTGCGCATCTACCTGTATCACATTCCCCAGGTGTCGAATGTTCCGATCACCCTCGCGCTGATCGAGCGGCTCCTGAAAGCCTATCCGCAGGCCATTGCCGGGATCAAGGACAGCTCGGGCGATTGGGAAAACACCAAGGCGATGCTGGAACGGTTCCAGCCCCAAGGCTTCGACGTGTTTGCCGGCAGCGAAACCTTCCTGCTCGCCAACATGCGCGGCGGCGGTGCCGGCTGCATCACTGCTACCGGCAACGTCAATCCGGGGCCGATCGCGCAGCTTTACCGGACCTGGCAGCAGCCCGATGCCGACGCCCAGCAGCAGGCGCTCGACCGCCTGCGCGGCATCTTCCAGCGTTTTCCGATGATCCCGGCCCTCAAGGCGGCTATCGCCGATTTCTGCGGTGATGCCGGTTACGCCACGGTGCGCCCGCCACTGGTGGCGCTGAGCCGGCACCAGAGTTCCGAACTGCTACTGGCCCTGAAGGGCCAGTCTTTCGCGATGCCCGGCTGGGAGCGCAACTGAGCGGCGACGCAGCCCGGTTCTGCAAGCGGTAACTGGCAGCAGGCGCCGAGCCGCTCCGTCAATCGCGGGGAATCCGGTAGCATTGGCGGCGACTGATTCAATCCCGAGACGAAATTGGAACCTGGCGACCAGAAGAAGAACGGGGCCGAGACCGGCATCGATGCCTTGCGCGGGGCCATCGACGCGGTCGACGACCAGATCGTGGCACTGCTCAACCGGCGTGCGGCTCTGGCCCGCGAGGTTGGCGAAATCAAGCGCGCAAGCGATGCTCCGGTCTACCGTCCGGAGCGCGAGGCCCAGATCATCGACCGGCTGCGCGCCAAGAACACCGGGCCGCTGTCGCTCACCGCGCTGGCCTCGATCTATCTCGAAGTGATCTCGGCCTGCCGGGAAATCGAGCGCCGCCTGCGGGTAGCCTTCCTGGGCCCCGAGGGCACCTTCTCGGAACTGGCGATGTATCGCCATTTCGGCCATGGCATCGATCCCGTGCCCTGCCAGTCGATCGACGAGGTGTTCAAGGTCACCGAATCGGGGGCCGCCGACTTCGGGGTGGTGCCGATCGAGAATTCGACCGAGGGCGCGGTGAGCCGCTCGCTCGACCTGTTCCTGCAGACGCCGCTCAAGATCAGTGGCGAGGTGCTGGTGCCGGTGCGCCACAACCTGCTGGCGCAGAGCAATTCGCTCGCCGGGATCAGGCGCATCTGCGCTCACCCCCAGGCCCTGGCGCAGTGCAACGTCTGGCTCGAGCGCCACGCCCACGGCATCGAACTGGTTGCGGTGGCGAGCAACGCCGAAGGGGCGCAGCTGGCCGCCGCCGAACCGGCCACGGCAGCGATCGCCGGCGACGCTGCGGCACTGCGCTACGGCCTGCAGGTGGCCGCGCCGGGGATCCAGGACGATCCCGCCAATCGCACCCGTTTCTCGATCATCGGGCGCCATGAGTGCGAAGCCTCGGGCCGTGACCAGACGTCGCTGATCCTGGCGGTGCAGGATCGACCGGGGGCGATGCACTCGCTGATCGAACCGCTGGCGCGGCACAAGGTGTCGATGAAGCGGCTCGAGTCCCGCCCGGCCCGCCAGGGGCGCTGGGAATACTATTTCTACATCGACATCGCTGGCCATTGGAAGGATTCGGACGTCGCTCCGGCGCTTGAGGAACTGCAGCGCAACGCCGCGTTCTACAAGGTGATCGGGTCCTACCCGCGACTGGCATAGGCAGCAGGCGGCCGCTCGCCGCGCAGTTGCCGATTGCGCCGTCAACAACTTCGGAGAAGTACTACCATGACCCTGTTTGCGCCTGATTACATCCGCGCCATCGCTCCCTACCAGGCCGGCAAGCCGATCGGTGAGCTGGCCCGGGAATACGGCATCGATCCGGCCACGATCATCAAGCTGGCATCGAACGAAAATCCGCTCGGAATGCCGGACTCGGCCCGCTCCGCGATGATCGCGGTGGCCGGCGAGCTGGGGCGTTACCCCGACCCCAATGGCTTCGAGTTGAAGGATGTTCTGGCGCGGCGCTACAACGTTCCGCCCGAGTGGATTACGCTGGGCAACGGCTCCAACGAGCTGCTCGAACTGGCCGCCAAGGCGCTGCTGAGCCCCGGTTCATCGGCGGTCTACGCCCAGTATTCCTTCGTGGTCTACGCGCTGGCGACCCAGGCGATCGGGGCGCGCTCGATCGTGGCGGCGGCGCGCGACTATGGTCACGACCTGGTGGCGATGGCCGCGGCGATCGAGCCCGATACCAGGCTGGTATTCGTGGCCAACCCCAACAATCCGACCGGCACCTTCCTGGCACCGGAGCAGGTGGAGGCGTTCCTCCGGCAAGTGCCGCCTACGACGGTGGTCGTGCTCGACGAGGCCTACAATGAGTACCTCCCGCCGGAGTTGCGCCACGACTCGACTCCGTGGCTGCGGCAATTCCCCAACCTGATGATTTCGCGGACCTTCTCCAAGGCCTACGGCCTGGCCGGGTTGCGGGTCGGCTTCAGCCTGGCGCAGCCCGAGCTCACCGACCTGCTCAACCGGGTGCGCCCGCCCTTCAACGTCAACTCGGTGGCGCAGGCGGCGGCAGTCGCGGCGCTGGGCGACGCCGAGTTCCTCCAGCGCACCTACGAGCTCAATCGCCGGGGAATCAAGCAGCTCGAGCTCGCCTTCGACGAACTGGGGCTCGAGTACGTGCCCTCACTGGGCAATTTCGTGCTGTTCAAGGTCGGCGATGCCGGCGCGGTCAACGAGAGCCTGCTGCGCGCCGGGATCATCGTCCGTCCGGTGGCTGGCTATGGCCTGGCGCAGTGGCTGCGGGTGACGGTCGGGCTGGACGACGAGAATCGGGCCTTCCTGCAGGCGCTGGCGGGCGCGCTGGGGGCGCCGGTGCCGGGGCTTGCACTGTGACGCCGGCCGAGACTCATCCGCTGGCGGCGGCGCCGCCGAGCGCTCCGATCGGCCGGGTGGCGATCATCGGCACCGGGATGATCGGCACCTCGTTTGCGGCAGCGCTGCGCGCGCGCGCGCTGGCCACCAAGGTGGTCGGTTACTCGCCGGGCGACGACGCCCACG
>JAHYJF010000226.1 GCA_019428955.1 Burkholderiaceae bacterium | reverse complement strand
AACAAGAGGCAGATGGCCCGCAGACCACCGAGCAGCAACTCGAGCACATCGCCGAACTGCGCGCCAAAGGTCGGCACGAAGAGGCCGAGCGCGATCGTGCGGGGTCGAGCACCGGGTGCTTACTTGGCCGACAGCACCAGCTTGAGCGGGATCGTCTTGCCCTGCTCCGCGTCAACCGACGCGGGTGGGCTCGCCGCTACGCTCGCCGGCGCGACACCGTCCTGCGTCAAAGCCGCGAGAATGCTGCCGGCGCGCCGCGCCCCCAGCACAGTGATGGCATCGGCGGCGAGCGGCTGTTCTTGCTCGAGGCGCTGTCGCAGCTGGGCGTAGAAGGCGCTGGCATCGGCAATTTGCGGCTCGCCCGGAACTGCCACTCCGGCGCCCTTGCCGCCCGCCAGCGGCGTGGCAGCGGCGGGCGACTTGCTCGCGGCCGCCTTGGGCTCGCTCGCCGGCCCTGCCCCAGCCGCCGGTTTCCCGTCCGCTGCGGCGCCAGCGCTCGGCTGGGCCGCCTTGGCCGAACTCGCGGCAGCCATCTCGGCACCCATCTTCATCGCCGCGAGATCCGCCACCCCAAAACGCTCGGCGTAGAGGCTGCGCACGGCTCCCCGGACGGCGTCATCCTGAAAGTCGATCGGGCCGGGATCTTCGCCGGCCTCGAGTTTGCGCCCGGAACGCGCGGCAATCTCGGTGCGCAAAGCGTGCGTGCGCAAAGCCGCGCCATCGGCCGCATCGCTATACCCGCCCGGGACCGAGAGCTTGAGTTGCGGGCGTTTGGCCAAAATCTTCGCCACCTGCTTGAGCTTTTCGCGCTCGGGCGGGAGAAGTCGGTCGCTGCCGGCATCAAACTCGATCGACTCGAGATCAGCCCCGCTGATGCCAAACATGGCACCGAGCGCCCTGAATGGGGCGGTAACGATCTTGGTCAACACGTTGCCGATCGCCTTCCAGATGATCGCGCCGTAGCTGAACTCCGGGTTGCTCATGTCACCGCTCACCGGCAAGCCGAGATCGATGCGGCCATCGCTGTCCTTGATGATGGCGATCGCCAGTTCCAGGGGCAGCTTGAGTGCATCGGGGCTGTCGACCCGTTCGCCCAGGGTCAGCTTGTCGATGACGATCTGATTGGCGCCTTCCAGTTTGCTCTCCCGCACCTTGTACTGCAGATCGAGAGAAATCTTGCCTTCCGAGATCTTGTACCCGGCAAACTTCATCGCGTAGGGCGTTGCCGACACCATGTCGACGTTCTTGAAGACGAGGCTCACGTCGGTGTTGTCGCGCGGTGCGAAGGGATTGAGTTCGCCGCGGATCCGCACCAGACCGAACTCATCGACCCGACCGTCGAGCTCGATCTGGCTGCGCGCCACGCGGCTTGAAGACAGGCCATTGACCACGCCGTTGAGCTCGTAGATCTTGGCGGCGAATTGCGGCCGGAGGCTGAGATCGGTGAAATCAAGCTTGGCGTTCTGGAAGCGTACGCGGGGGATGCGAACCGGGAATGACTCGGGCTGTGCCGGAGCTGCCGACCCGGCCGCCGCCACTGCTGCAGCGCCGCTCGCCGCCGCTGCCTTGGCCCTGTCTGCCGAGTCTGCCGCCGCCGCAGCCGCCGACGCCTCGTCCGCTCTCCCCGGCTGCACCAGCAGGCGTGCCGCGTTCAAGCTGCGATCATCGTTGATGATCAGCTTCGCGTGGGGTTCGACCAGGCGCAGCTCGGGAATCTCGAGCAGGTTGGGGTTGAGCGTGGCGGCAAGCTTGGCCGCGCCGACATTGCGCCACTGCGCAAAGTCGGCTCCGCCTTCCTCCACGAGGGCGAAATCAGCGATATCAAAGCCGCCAACATAGCGCAGCGCCGGGCTCCTCGCCTGCCCAGTCCCGGTGCTCAGTTGCCCCTGCGCCGACACCGTGCCGCGCGCAATCTTGAGCTTCACGTACTGACTCAGCAAGGGCTGCAGCGGCGCAAGCGCCAGCTGCTTGAGGGCAACGTTGGCCTGCATCACGCCACTGGCGGGCACGATCTGCCCCTGTGCTGAGAGCTGTCCGCCTTCATCCACGCTCAGCGCGGTGTCGAACTTGACCGACTTGTTCAGATCACTGCTCGCACCCTCGAGATTGAGCGCGAAGTCCTGCATGCGGATCTTGACCCCGCTGCCCTGATCCCCGATGGCGGCGCCGAACTTGCTCAGTTCCACCCTCTTGACCTCGGTGATCCAGCGCGAGCCAGTGGCTGCAGTCGGCATGTCTGCTGCCGGCCTGGCTGCTGCCGGCCTGGCCGTTGGGGCCGCCCCGGCCCCGGATCCCGGCAGCCAATCGAGGAGGTCGAGCCGCCCCTTGCTGCTGCGAGCGAGCTGCAATTCGCCCCCGCTGGCATACGCGCGTCCCAGGCTGGCACGGCGCGCCCCCAGATCCACCGACCCATCGGCGAAGCCGAGCTGAGCGATTTTGAAAGGCGTCCGGGCACCACTGGCAATGACCAGGTCGGCCAGAGAAAACTCGGCGCCCGCAATATTCAATTTGACCTCAGGCACGCCCAGCTCGGCACTGGCCTGCAGCTTCAGGTGGAGCTGGTCGGCACTCGCCTTGAGGGCCGGGCTGACGGTGGCATCGGTCAGGTCGACGGCAACCTGATCCAGCGTCAGCTGCTTGAGCTCCAACTTCCAGGGCTGGGCGGGTGATTCATCCCGCGACGGCGGCGCGGTTTCTGCCGGAGCTGCAAGCGCTGAAGCCGCAGCGGAGGGGGCGGGAGAACCAACTGCCGCGGAGCGCTCGAGCATCAGATGGGCGAGATCGATTTCACCCTGGGCGTCGCGCTGCACCGAGAGTTTGCCACCAGCGATTTTGAACTCGCCGATGCTCGCCTGGCGTTGCGCCAGATCGGCGTTGATCTCGCTTATGTCAAGGCTTGCCAGAATGACGAAGGGGTCGCTGGCGCCGGCTTGCGTCAGGGCCAGATCGCGCAGCCCGAGCCGGGCCGAGGCAAGGCTGGCCTCGAGCTTGCCGTCAGCGTAGGAGAACCGGTACGGCAGGACCAGGCTGAGCTGCCCCTTGGTCACCGCGGCACGCATGTAGGGCTTCAGATAGCCGGTCACTTCGGCCAGTGACACCTGCTCCAGGCTCAATTCACCGCTGCCGCGAATCGGATTCAGCGACAGTTCGCCCTGCCAGCGCAGCTTCGCGCCGTGCTCGGAATCGGCGCCGAAGGTGTAGGTGCCAGCCTGCTCCGGCAAGGTGTTGAAGTTGCTCAGCCCGAAATCGATCGGGGAGATGGTGCTGGCATAGCCCGCCTTGCGGTCGTCGACCACGACCGTCCCTTGCTCCAGGGCGAAGCGCTCGATGATCAGCCGCGGCAGACTCGCATCCGGGGAGGGCTTTGACGGCCGGCGCGCAAGCCCGGCGGCGAAGTCGGCGATATTGAATCGCCCCTCCGGGGTGATGGTCAGGCTCACGCTCGGCGCACTCACCCGAATTTCCGCAAAACTCCACGCCCGCCGGATCAGCGAGCGCCACTGGAACTCGACGGCGAGCTTCCCTACCGCGAACAGTGGCCCGCCATCGACTTCGCTCAGGCGCAGGTTCTGCGCCTCCAGGCGCAGCGTGTAGGGGTTGAAGCGCACCTCGCCAATGGTCGTCGGCCGCGCCAACTGGCTTTGGCCCAGTTTCGGCACCTGATACTTGATCAGCGCCGGCACCAGCCAGAACCCGGCCATGGTGTAGACCACGATCAGGCCCACTGCAATTGCAGTCCACCGCTTCCAACGCGGCTTTGTCGATGGCACGCCGGCCTCCTGCTTGGCTTGATTCCTGCCGATTGGCCAACGCGCGCGCTGGCCCCGCAGCATCCTGCCCCTAGTATGCCGTTTTGGGCGCCATGCCGCCAAAGACTGCTCGGCGCAGGGGGCGGACTGGTCGCGCAGTCAAACGCCGGAGTCGGCTACCGTTTGAGCGACTCGCTGGCGATCATGGCGACTCTCGGGCGCATCAAGGCCATCAGAGGGCCGTTTGAGGCCAACGTCGGCGGCGTTTCCCTGAGTTATCAATTCACCGGATTTGCCAGGAACCCCTGAGGGCGGTGGCCGGCGCCTGGTTCACGCCGGCTGGAACTCCGGCCATGGCCAGACGCCGGCGCGCAGTCGCTCGAGCCAGAAAACCGCGATCTGGGTCTTCACGTCGCTAAGGCGCCCACCGCGCAGCTCCTCGAGCAGCCACTCGAGGGTGACGAGCTCGAGATCGAGGTGTTCGCCATCGTCGAGAGCCTGGCCAACGTACTCGAGGTCGCGACACAGATAGAGATCAATGACCTCGGTGGCGAAGCCAATCGCTGGATGGATGGTGGTCAGCAGCGCCCATTCGCGCGCGCGATAACCGGTCTCCTCGACGAGTTCGCGCTGGGCGGTAGCCAGCGAGGTTTCGCCGGCATCGAGCTTGCCGGCCGGGATCTCGATGAAGGTGCGCCCGAGCGGGTAGCGGAACTGGTGCTCGACGATGATGCGGCCGTCGTCGGTGAGCGCGATCATGGCGGCTGCGCCCGGATGCTCGACGAATTCCCGCGCCGTCAACTGTCCGTCAGGAAGGCGGACGAGGTCCTTGCGCAGCCGCAGAAAGCTCCCCTCGTAGACGACCGATACTTCGACCGACGATTCGGAGAGGTCGTGCGGCACTGTCAGCCGACTGAGAATGCCAGTGCCTGACGTACCGCGTTGATACAGGCCGTCATCAGCGGACCGGGCACCAGGCCGAGCGCCAGCAGCAGCAAGCCGTTGACGGCGAGCGTCGTGCGGGCACCCTGCCCGGCCTCGATGGCAGCGGTTTCAGAGGCTTCGTCGAAATACATCACCTTGACGATCCGCAAGTAGTAGAAGGCACCCACGAGCGACATCATCACCGCAAATACCGCCAGCCATACCTGGCCGGTGTTGATCACTGCCTGCAGGACTACCAGCTTGGCGAAGAACCCGGCCGCGGGCGGGATACCGGCGAGCGAGAACATCAGCACCAGCATCACCAGGGCCAGCCAGGGGCTGCGCCGATTGAGGCCCTTGAGATCGGCGATCTCCTCGGACTCAAAGCCGTTGCGCGACAACAGCTGAATGACACCGAAGGTGCCCAGCGTGGTCAGGACGTAGATGATGACGTAGAACATCGAGGCGCTGTATGCCGGCGCCGCCGAATTCATGTTGCCCCCGACGATCCCGGAAGCCAGGCCCAGGAGCACGAACCCGATATGCGAGATGGTCGAGTAGGCCAGCATGCGCTTGAGATTGGTCTGGGCGATCGCAACGATGTTCCCCAGACCGAGCGAAAGCACTGCCAGGATCAGCAACATCTGCTGCCAATCAGCCGCCACGCCGGCCAGACCCTCGACCAGCAACCGGAAGGCCATCGCGAAGGCCGCGATCTTGGGCGCTCCGGCGATCAGCAGGGTGACCGCGGTCGGCGTGCCCTGGTAGACGTCGGGCAGCCACATGTGGAATGGCACGGCGCCGAACTTGAACGCCAGTCCGGCGACCACGAATACGGTACCGAACAGCAGCACGGTGTGGTTGGTGCCCGGCATGCTGTAGGCCTTGGCAATGGCGCTGAGCGCAAGGTTGCCGGTGCCGCCGTAGATCATCGAAATGCCGTAGAGCAGGAACCCCGAGGCGATCGCGCCGAGGACGAAGTATTTCATCGCGGCTTCGCTCGAGAGCGGCGAATCACGCCGCATCGCGGCCAGCGCGTAGAGCGAGAGCGACATCATCTCGAGGCCCATGT
>JAHYJF010000225.1 GCA_019428955.1 Burkholderiaceae bacterium | reverse complement strand
CTCGCTGGTCGACCCACCCGCAAAGGGCTGAACGTCCAGCGCGGCGCGCTGCGGGCGGTGTCGCTGGCGTCGCTGGTCGACCCACCGGCCGGCGCCTGAACGGCGTACGCTGCGCGGCGTCATGAACGCCGCCCCAGCGACCCGCGCGAGCGTCCCGCTCTTCCTCACCTTCACCGCCGGGTACTTCCTCAGCTACTTCCTGCGCTCCGCCAACGCGGTCCTGGCGCCCGACCTGCAGCGCGACGTCGGCCTGGGGCCCGCCGACCTGGGCTTGATGACCGCGCTGTTCTTCGCCGCCTACGCCGCGGCGCAGCTGCCGGTGGGCCTCGCGCTCGACCGCTGGGGCCCCCGCGGCGTGGCGGCGAGCCTCATGTCGCTCGGCGTGGTCGGCGCGCTGCTGTTCGCCGTCGGCGCCTCGCTGCCGGCGCTGGCCCTGGGCCGCGTCCTGCTCGGCGTGGGGACCGGCAGCGTGCTGCTGGCGGGGCTGAAGGCCTTCGCGCTGTGGTGGCCGCCGCAGCGCTTCGCCACGATCTCCGGCGTCTACTTCGCCTCCGGCTCGCTCGGGGCGCTGCTCGCGTCGTCGCCGCTGGCGTGGGCCAACGCCGCCTTCGGATGGCGCGCCACCTTCGTGGCTGCCGCGCTGGTGGTGGCCGCCGTCACCGCCCTCATCTGGTGGCGGACGCCGCCCGCGCCGGCGCGGCGACGCCGGGACCCGAACGCGGCGACGACCGCGCCTGACGCGCCCCTCACCGGCTCCACCTACCTCGCCCTCGCCGCCGTCATGTTCCTCGGCGCCGCCCACACCGGCCCGGTGCTCGCCTTCCAGACGCTGTGGGGCGGCCCCTACCTCTACGACGGCTTCGGCGTCGACGCGGCGACGGCCGGACGCTTCCTGCTCACCCTCTCGCTCGGCGTGAGCCTCGGCTACGCCTCGTCGGGGGCGCTGGCCGACCGCCTGGGCCTGCGGCGCGTGACGCTGGCGACCGCGGTCGCCTTCGCCGCCGTGCAGCTGGCGCTCGCCGCCGTCGTGCCCGGCGTCACGCCGCTGGCGTGGGTCCTGCCGCTGTACGCGCTGCTCGGCTTCACCGGCGGCTTCTGCGTGCTGGCGCTGTCGAACGCCCGCGCGCTGCTCGGCGTCGCCCGCTCGGGGCGCGCCACCGGCTTCGTCAACGCCGGCAGCATCGGCGGGGTCTTCGCCCTGCAGTGGGCCATCGGCGTGGTGGTCGAGGCCCTCGGCGGCTCCGAGGGCTACCGGCTGGCGCTGCTGGGCACGGGGGCGATCACGCTCGCCGCCGCGCTGTGCCTCGCGTGGGCGGGCGCCCGGGTCGCCCCGGCGGGCGCCTAGCGCAGGCCGGCGATGGCGGCGGCCGCGTCGTCGTGGAAGACGACGATGGTCGTCAGGCCCGCGAGCTCGAACACCTCGCGCACCTGCGGCTGCGCGGCCGCCACGGCGAGGTCGCCGCCGGCCGTGCGCGCGGCCTTGACGCCGGACAGGATCGCCCTGAGCCCGGCGCTGCTGACGTAGCTGACGCCCGCGAGGTCCACGACCACGCGCGGCTCGCCGCCCGCGACCGTGGCCTGCAGCGCCTCGGCCAGGCGCGGGGCCGTGACGGCGTCGACCGAGCCGGCCACCTCCACCACCGCCGCGCCGTCCCCGGAGCGGGTCTCGAGCTCGAACGACCTCATGCGACGCCTCCTCGCGACGCGCCGCCCGACTCCGCGGCGCCCTGGTGCCCGCCGCGCACGCGCAGCGTCAGGCTGTTCGGGCGGCCGCCGCCGGCGTCACCGGGGTGGTACGCGACGGCGTCGGTCAGCTCGCGGATCAGGTGCCAGCCGAGCCCGCCGACGCGACGCAGGTCCCAGTCGCTGTCGAGGTCGGGCGGGGGGGCGTCGTCCGGGCCGAACGGCGTGCCGTGGTCCTGCAGCGTCACCACCGCCTCGTCGCCCTCGACGTCGGCGGTCAGCGTCAGGTCGCCCGGCTCGTGGCGGGTGGCGTAGCCGTGCTCGACGACGTTGACGATCGCCTCCTCGAGCACCAGCTTGAGGCGGTGCGCGTGGTCGCGGTCGAGACCGTAGCGCTCCGAGATCAGGTCGACGAACCCGAGGAACACGGCCAACTGGGCCTTCGTCGCGGGCTTGGTCATGGTCATCGCCGGCATGGAATCACCCCAACCCGAGCAGGCGCTCGGCGGTTTCGAGGAGAGCGTCAGGATCGAAGGGCTTCGTCAGGTAGAGGTGGGCGCCGACGTCGGCGCCGCGCTGCCGGTCGGCCTCCTGGCCCTTGGCGGTGAGCAGGACCACCCGGACGTGCGCCAGGTCGGGATCGGCGCGCACGGCCGCGCACACGTCGTAGCCGTTCATCCTGGGCATCATCACGTCGAGGAAGGCGACGTCGGGGCGCTCGCGGCGGATGCGCTCCAGCGCCGCCGCGCCGTCGGGTTCCATGAGCAGTTCGACCCCGTCGTCCTCCAGGGCCTCCAGGGTCTGCTGCAGCAGCGTTCGGATGTGCGGCTCGTCGTCCGCGATGAGCAACTTCGGCACCGCGCTCCTCCCTCGTGCCCTTCGGCGTCGCCGTGGAGCATAACCGGTCACCCCCCGAGGGGTGGGATGCCGAAGCGCGCGACCACCAGGGTGCAGTCGTCGTGGGTGGGCGCGTCCGCCACGAAGGCGTCGAGGGCAGCGCGCACGGCGTCGAGCACCGCCTGGGCGTCGGCGCGCCGGTTCGCCGATACGACGTCCAGCAGGCGCCCCTCGCCGAACTCGTGGCCGTCCGGGTCGCGCGCCTCGGTGACGCCGTCGGTGAAGGCGACGAGCAGGTCGCCCTGCGCCATCTTGCCAACCAGGAAGTCCTGGCCTGGACGATGAACTTCCAGGAAAAGTATTGCAAAGGCGTCGAGCCGACTAAAGAACTGATCAAATCAGCTCTTTGGGATACCCTTAATGCTGGTCAGGTTATCCCTGGCTATGGTCATGCCGTTCTGCGCAAGACCGATCCTCGCTACATGGCTCAGCGCGAGTTCTGCCTCACCACTCCGGGTCTGAAAGAAGATCCTCTCTTCAAAGTTGTCTCCATGATCTTTGAAGTTGCTCCGGGTGTCCTCACCGAGCATGGCAAAACCAAGAATCCTTGGCCAAACGTTGATGCCCAGTCCGGCGTCATCCAGTACTACTTCGGTCTCCGCGAATATGACTTCTACACCGTTCTCTTCGGTGTGGGTCGTGCCCTCGGCTGCATGGCCAATATTACCTGGGATCGCGGTCTCGGTTATGCCATTGAGCGTCCGAAGTCGGTCACGACCGCGATGCTTGAGCAATGGGCTGCCGCTGGTGGTCGCGAGATCAAATAAGTACAAAATAAATTTTCTTGTAAAATATTGAAGTAAAATAGAAACAGGAGACACTGTTACGGTGTCTCCTGTTTCTATTGGCAGTGCGTTTAAAAAAGACTATCTTCTTATCTTAATGCCGTGATAGTTGTCGCTGTAAATATTTTAATCTGGGATAGTTTCGGAGCCTTTATGTCGCAATATATTGATCTTCACTTGCACAGTACTTCTTCGGATGGACTTTATTCGCCGGATGAGGTTATGCAGATGGCCAAAGCGATTGGTCTCTCGGCGGTGGCACTGGCTGATCATGATAACGTCGATGGAATTGATGCCGCCATGCTGGCTGGATCGGCCCTTGGCCTTGAAGTCCTGACCGCTGTTGAGCTTTCAACGCAGTGGGGGGAGTATCAGGATATTCATCTCCTCGGTTACGGCTTTGATCATCATCATCCCGAATTACTGGAATCCTTGGCGGATTTTCGGGATTTTCGGGAACATCGCAATGAACATATCGTTGAGCTCGTCAATGAAAAGTTACTGAAGGAGGGGCGTACGCCTCTCGATCTTGCGAAAGTACAGGAGAAAGCCGGCGGGACGATCGGTCGCCCGCATATTGCCATGGCTCTTCTCGATGCCGGACATGTGCAGAACAAAGAGGAAGCTTTCGAGCGTTATCTGGTACCATGCAATGTCGAGAAGCGTTTCTTCCCGATCGAAGATGCCATTGCCATGATCCACCGGGCCGGCGGCGCCGCAGTACTGGCGCATCCCCCATATATTACTCCGGATCGCCGTACCCTTGAAAGTCTGGTCAAGAGCTTTACAAAGTTCGGTCTTGACGGTGTCGAGGCTTACAACAACGGCGCAGACAATGACATGATCGATTGGACGATCTCTCTAGCGCGGCGTAATGGTCTGGTCGTCACCGGGGGGTCTGATTTTCATGGTGCTGACGGTGAAGTTTTGACTCTTGGTGGTCATCGCGGCAATCTCAAAGTTCCCGCCAAGTACCTTGATGAAGTCAACGCGGTCATTTATCGTCGGCAGCAGGAGGTCTGATGCTCCTGTTGCAGTCCTTCTTTGCCACCGCGCCCCTTGGGGTTGAGTCCCTCCTGGCGGAAGAGTTACGTTCTTTGGGCGCGACGTCTTTGCGGGAAACCCGCGCCGGGGTCTACTTTAGCGGTACTCTCGAACTTGCATATCGCGTCTGCCTCTGGTCGCGTCTGGCGAGCCGGGTTTTTCTTCCTCTGGCTGAATATGCCGCTACCACGCCGCAAGAGCTTTATGAGGGGGCGAGAAATATCCCTTGGAGTGATCATCTTGATAGTGGTGCCACCTTTGCCGTCGATGCGACGATCACTTCCTCTGAAATTACTCACTCCCGCTTTGCCGCGCTCAAGATCAAGGATGCCATCGTTGATGTGTTGCGTGAAGAGCGGGGTTTTCGGCCTGACGTCGATGTCGACAAACCGGATCTCCGCTTCAACCTGTATCTGCGCCGGAATCGGGCGATTGTTTCTCTCGACCTTTCCGGCGAGAGTCTACATAAACGCGGTTACCGCCATGAGACGGTCCTCGCTCCCCTCAAAGAGAATCTAGCGGCGGCTATTCTCCTGCGCATCGGTTGGCCCAAGATCGCTGCCGATGGCGGCGCGCTGATCGATCCGATGTGTGGTTCTGGAACCTTTGTTATTGAAGCGGCGCTGATTGCTGCTGACATTGCGCCGGGACTTTACCGGGAGGATTTCGGCTTCAAGCGTTGGCGTGTTCATGATGATGCTCTTTGGCGCCCCTTGCTGGCTGAAGCTCGGCAACGTCGTGAAGTCGGTATGGCCCGTCTGCCCCTCCTTTGCGGTTTTGACAGTGCCGCCGGGGCGATCCGGGCAGCGCGCATCAATGCCGATGCCGCCGGTTTTGGCGGCAAGTTGCGTTTTGAACGCCGTGATGTCGAAAAGTTGGTTCGCACGCCGGGGAGCACGGCCGGCCTGGTGGTCGTCAACCCTCCATACGGTGAACGTCTCGGTGAGAAGAACCAACTTGCGCCTCTGTATGGCACTCTGGGTACCCGTTTGCGCAGTGAGTTTGTCGGTTGGAAGGCGGCGATCTTTACCGGTAACCCTGACCTGGCGCGGGCCATGGAGATCCGGCCGGTTAAGCAGAATACCCTCTTTAATGGTGCCTTGGAGTGCCGTCTTCTCCATTTCCAGATCGAAAAGGAATATTTTTACGGCGCCGCCACCCGCCCGCCCGGTGAAGAAAAGCCTCTCTCTGCCGGGGCGGAGATGTTTGCCAATCGTCTGCGCAAGAATTTAAAGAGTCTCGGCAAGTGGGCCCGTAGTCAGGGAATTGAGTGTTATCGCCTCTATGATGCTGATATGCCCGAATATGCCGTGGCTGTCGATCTGTACGGGACGGCCGTGCATGTGCAGGAATACGAAGCACCGAAGAC
>JAHYJF010000224.1 GCA_019428955.1 Burkholderiaceae bacterium | reverse complement strand
CGCCACCACCGGCCCCTGCCCGTTACGCTGATAGACCAGGCGGCTGCCGTCGGGCAGGGTGCTAGCCAGCAACTGGCCCTTGTTGTCGTGCTCGTAGCGGGTCACGCTGATGTGTTCGCCCTGCGCCGTCTTGAGGGTGACGATGCGCGCGCTGCGCAGGCCGCGCGCATCGTATTCGAAGCGCTCGCGCTGCGTGGGGTGGATCACTTCGATGAGCTGGCGAGCGCTGTAGC
Source organism: Burkholderiaceae bacterium (assembly GCA_019428955.1). Taxonomy (GTDB): domain Bacteria; phylum Pseudomonadota; class Gammaproteobacteria; order Burkholderiales; family Burkholderiaceae_E; genus JAGXFR01. Next base: position 5,552 of record JAHYJF010000224.1, on the reverse strand, counting down.
GCCATTGGGTGCGCGTTGCTGCTCGGGTTTTTGCATCGGTGATGGTCTGGCTCAGAATGCGGCCCTGGGCGTCGTAGGCATAGGCCGCCGTGTTGCCCGGGGCGTCGGTCATGGCCACCAGGCGGTCGGCGGCATCAAAGCCTCTCAGCGTGTCGCCACTGTCCGGGCTGCGCGTGAACACATTGCGACCGAAGTCGTCGCGCAGCTGCAGCGGGCGAAGCGGTGCCGGGGCCTTGCTGCGTGCCCTGGCCTGTTGCCGTGCCGAAGTCTCGCGCCCCAGCGCGTCCACAGTGGCGACGGGCAAAGCCTCGGCGCCGTAGCGCAGGCTGCGGCTGCGCCCGGCGTTGTCGGTCATGCCGATGGCTCGGCCCAGTTCGTCGTAGGCCAGGTTCAGTGTCTTGACCATGCTCGCACTACGCAGGCTCTCCTGCACCAGCCGACTCTCGCTGTCGTACGCATAGGTTTGCAACATGCCCAGGGCGGTGGCGCGCCACAGCAGGCGGCCCTGGGCGTCGAATTCCTGGCGCTCGCTGGGGCGCAGCGCTGCCTTGCCTTGCGCGTCTGCGTTGCCCTGGAAGCTCTGCACGCGCTGGCCCAAGGCGTCGTACTGGTAGCTCTGCACCTGCGGCTGGGTCCAGCCCGGGCCCTGGCTGCGGATCTGGGTGGGTTGCAGGCTGGCGTCGTAGGTGAAGCGGGTGGCAAAGCCCGCGTCGTTGACCGCGCGCTCGACCATGCCTGTGGCGCTGTCGACACTGACATCGCTGCGCAGGCCACCGGGCGTGCTCAGGGTCTTGATAAAGCTGCCCCGCTCATCCCAAGCCAGTGTGGTGATATCCGAATCCGCAGGCGAGACGGTGGGCCCGTTGGGCAAGGGTCCGTCAATCCGGGTGGGCAGGCTGCGCCCGTTGACGGTGGCGTAGGTGTAGCGGGTGCTGCGCTCGAGTTTGCTGGCCTGCTCTGGGCTGCTGGCCACTTGGCCTTGTGCGTCCAGCGGGCTCCAGCCGGTTTCCTTCTGCTCGGTCACCTGGCCAGCAGCGTTGTAGCTCAGCGCAATGACTTGCTCCAGGCCCGGCACCACACTGGGGCGCGCCAAGAGCGTGGGCTTGTCGGGCCAGCGAGTATCCGAGTACTCGCGGCGCTCCACCAGCCGTGCGCGTCGGGCTTTGCCATCCGGCTTGTAGGCGAGCTGCTCAATGCGGGTAGTGCGGCCCTCGGCGTCCAGCGTATGGCGCGTGCTGAGCAATGGTCTGGGCGTGCCCTGTGGCTTGCTGTCGGTCACGACCACCGGGCTGAGCGTGGTCTGCTCGATCAAACGCCCCAGTGCGTCGTAGCCATAACGGACGTTGGCTTCGCCGCAGCTGGCGCAGCCGGCGCCGGTGACTTTGAGCAGGCGGTATTCGTTGCCGACGATGGCGTGGGTATAAGTCGTCTTCTGCCCGAGGCTGTTGGTGAGGATGGTCTTGCCGGGTTCGAAGTCGAGCCTGACCTGTTCGATGCCGGTGCCGGGCACAGGCTTGCCGTCCTGGCCGATCCGTTTGGGCTCGCCCCGGACGCTGAGGATGCCGCGGCCCTGGGGGTCGTAGGCCCAGGTGGCGATGCGCTGGGGTTTGGTCCCCTGCCCTGCTGCGTCCGCTCCCGCGACGCTCAGCCCGGTGAGCAGGGTTGCGTGATTGGGGTCTTCGTAGTGGTAGTGGCGGCGGATTTTGTTGGGCAGGTCGACGCGGACGAGGTTGGCGAGCAGGTCGCGCGGGTTGCCTAGGGTGCCTTTTGGAGGGGCGCTGCCATAGGCATAGCCGAAGCGGCCGACAGGGCTGTCGATGTGGGTGACGCCGTTAAAGTGCTCGGTACTCTTGCGCTGCGGATAGCCCAGCACGAGACTGCGTCCCTGCGGGTCGGTGACCTTGACCAGCGCACCGGCGGTGTCGCGGGTGAGGCTGACGAATTCGCCGGTAGGAACCTTGATCTGGGTGAGTTTGCCCTGGGGGTTGAAGCTTAAGGTGCGGCCGTTGGTCCAGGTCCAGACGTATTCCTCGCCGCGCGGGGTGCGGGTGATGGCAAGCCGGCCGTGGGCGGGGTTGTTGGTGGCGCACTGGCTGGGGTTGTTGGGATCGCGCACGAAGATGATGCGGGTGCCGTCGGCCTGGACGATCTGCAGGGTGTTGCCGATGGGGTAGAGGTCGGTTTCGTAAGAGAGCTTCCAGCCGCGGCCGGCGATGCCGGGCGGGGTGCGGGCGTCCGCGAGGCTGCTGTTGTAGTGGCGGACGATCTCGAGGCCGAGGACGCCGGGCAGTGCGGGCAGGTCGATCTCCTGCTGGTATTTGTTGCCGGTGATGACGTTGATGGGGTTGCCGGCGCCCTGGTCGGTGTCGCTGGTATTGCCCTGGCTGGCGGGGCCGGAACCGTCGCACGTGGAGCCGGCCGGGCCGGGGCCGCACTGGGTCGGGGTGACGGGGTCGGCGGCCTGGGCAGCGGTGCCGATGAGCAGCAGGGCGAACAGAAATGATGTCAGGCGCATGGCTTAGCGGTTTGTGTTGATCGAGGGCAGCCCGGTTGCCGGAGACGCATCGGCCGGGCTGCCGTCGGGGTTGATGAGGCCTGCGTCCAGCAGGCAGCAGTAGTTCTTGCCGCAGCCGGGGTCGCAGCTGGCGTCGCCTTTTACGCAGCCGGGTGGCAGGCAGCCGTTGGGGTCGGCGGCGGGGTCGCACGCGGGCTCGGGCTCGGACGTGCACGCCGGATCGGTGACAGGGCACTTCGGCAATTGCCCGTCTCCGGACCCAGGACCGGGGCCAGGAGCAGGCCCGGGATCGGTAGGCTTGCCGTCGTTGCCGGGGCCGGGGATGCTGGCGTTGGCATTCTCATAGGCGGGGCTTTGCATGCGCATGACGGTATGGACGACGACGGGAATGCGGCCGGCCGCGACCAGGCCCTGGCGGAAGGCGTCGGTGTCGCCGCTGTTGAGGATACCGAGCGCCCAGTTCATGAACTTGCCGGCAAGCGGAATCTGCTTCTTCTCGGGGATGCCGTAGGTGATGCGCAGCTTGAGGAGATTGGCGTCTAGTAGGGTCTGCCCACTCTGGTTGGTTTTGGGGTCGCTGTTGCAGCCGGGCACATCCATCGGGCACTGGATGAAGGCAAGGTTGGCGTTGGGGATGACGCGCGATGAGAGATTGAGCTTGGACTTGAGCCCGGGACTGGCGTAGTCGTCGAAGCTCTCCTTGGTGGGGGAAAGGATTTCGATGCGGACGTTGGCGGCGGTGGTATCGGCCACCGCCTTCGCGTGGGACGTGGCGAGTTCGGCGGTGGTGGTGCCGCCACCGTAATAGCCGGTCATGGCGCGGGTGAAGGCGGTGCGGATGGCGGCGGGGTTGGCGTTCTGCGTGGTGCCGGCGCGGGCGGCTTCGAAGGTGGCGTAGTTGAGCTGGCTTTTGGCGTGGTAGAGGAGACCGTACTGGATGAGGTTCATCAGCATGAACAGGACGGTGGGGACGACGACGACGAATTCGACCAGGGTGGCGCCGCGCTGGCGAAAGCGACAGCATGTCATGCGAGTTTCTCCTGGGCGGGATTCGACAAACCCTGCGCCAGCGACTGGCCTGCCTGCAGTCCGAGCCGCGCCGCCTCCCCCGCTGCCAGTTCCAGCGTCTGGTATGCACCGAGGAATGCGGCGGTGCGCCAAGGTGCAAGGCGGGGAACGATTCTGCGAATGCGCCCTGCCCGGTCGAGAAACACGACGTCGATGGCATAACCCATGAAGGCGGTGTGCACCGAAGCGCAGGGAACGAGCAGCAGGCCGTGGCCAGGCTGCAACGGCGGCGAGAACAGCAGGCCGGCCAGCCGGCTGAAGAAATGGTCGGCGCGGTGGATGGTGAGTTGGGGAGGTGAAATCATCACTTGCATTTCACGCGCACCTAAAACCCGGCAACTATGAATTTCATGACGATTGGAAACAGCAGGATGGCGAAGACGCAGGGGAAGATGAAGGCGATGAGCGGAAACAGCATCTTGACCGGGGCTTCCATGGCGAGCTTTTCCGCGCGGGCGAAGCGTTCGATGCGGCGCTGGTCGGCCTGGGCGCGCAGGATGGGGCCGAGGCTCATGCCGGTGGCTTCGGCCTGGATGAGGGTGGCGACGAAGCTGGAGACGGCGGGCATGTCCATGCGGGTGGCCAGTTCGCGCAGGGCGTCGCTGCGGGGCTTGCCTGCGCGGATATCACGCAGCAGACGGGCGAACTCGTCCTTGAGCGCGCCGGCGGGGCCTTTGTCGACGGCCTGCTGGATGGCGCCGGTGAGGTTGAGGCCGGATTCGACGCACAGGGTGATGAGGTCGAGCATGAAGGGCAGCGACTTCAGGGCCTGGCGGCGACGGAGGTCGATGCGGTCTTTGAGCCAGACGGCGGGGTAGACGAAGCCGACCAGAAAGCCGATGAGAAACGGCCATAGGCCGGGCAGATGAAGGCTGGCGGCCAGCCACACGCCGGCGAGGCCGCAGAGGAGGCCCCACCAGAGGCGCCCGGCCAGGTACTGGGCGGGGTTGAGGGCAAAGTCGACGCCGGCGATGCGCAGCCGGGTGAGCAGTTTCGCCTGGCGCTGTGCTGACAGCCAGGGGGCAAGGTAGTGCGCCAGCCATTGCACCGGCCACCACAGCAGACGGTAGCCCAACGGCGGGGCGTCGAACCAGGCGCGATCCTGCTCGGGCACGGCGGCGGCCAGCCGCGAGACGACCCAGGCGACGAGGGCGAAGGACAGCCCCGCCGCGAGGGCGAAGGCGGTGATGATCCATTGTGGGTTCAGGTCTGGCGGGTTCATGCTGGATTACCCATAAGACAAAACGGTGTCATTCCGGCGAAAAACGAAATCCAGCGGAATAAGAATATTCTGCGCAAGCAGACAACATTGCGCTTATGTCCGCTACGCGGGGCGTTTTTCCATGCTGGATTCCGTCTTTCGCCGGAATGACGGGCCAATGGGGTGTCTGGGTTCATCGGGCTCATGCTGGTTGCCTCAAACGTCGATGGCGACGATGCGGCGGATGATCCAGACGCCGAAGAATTCCATGATGGCGACGGCCGCCAGCACGCCCCATCCCATTTGCGTGGTCCACAACAGGGACATGGCTTCGGGTTCCATGTGGCTGAGCACCCACAGCAGGAAGACCGGCAGCAGGCCGACGACCCAGGCCTGCAGCTTGCCCTGGCTGGTGAGCGCGCGAATCTTGAGTTCCATGGCGTGCTGGCTGCGCAGGGTGGACGCGGTTCGCTCCAGGGTTTCGGCGAGGCCGCCGCCGGTCCCGGAGGCGATGCGCATGGCCGAGACCATCAGGCTGACGGATTGCACGGGGATGCGATGGGTCAGGTTCTCCAGCGTATCGTCGAGGCTGACGCCGAGGCGCTGTTCGTGCTGCATGAGCTGGAATTCCTGCGCCAGCGGCGGCGCCAGTTCGGCGCTGACCTGGCGCACGGCGGACACCAGCGACAGGCCGGCCTTGGCGGCGCCGGCGATCATCAGCAGGGCATCGGGCAATTGTTGTTCGATGCGATCGATGCGGCGGCGGCG
>JAHYJF010000223.1 GCA_019428955.1 Burkholderiaceae bacterium | reverse complement strand
CCCAAGGGAGGGGGCGGCAACCAGGACGGCGGGAACACCGCTGCCTGAGCGCGCCGATAGCTCGCTGGCGTCCCAGGCGGGCGATGCTGCGGCTGGTCTTGGCGGGTATTTCACTATATAATTCAAAGGTTCCAGTGAACGCTGGGCGATAGCAGGGCGGGCCAGGCTGGACGGCCGCGCTCCGCGCCAGGCGGTTCAATGGGCGCGGTGCGCGCGATTGATCCGTTCAGGCGTGCTCGAGAAGATGGGCTAGCAGCCCATTTTTTTTTCTCGATCGTGGCTAGTGGGGAGGATTCGCGGGTTGTTACCGATTGCCCAGATTGTCGAGGACACTGTGGCCGGGATGGGCTATGAGCTCGTCGACGTGGTGTTTGGCGCGCGTGGTCTGCTGCAGGTGTTTATCGACCGGCCCGAGGGTGTGCTGATCGAGGACTGCGAGCGGGTCAGTCGTCAGCTGGTGCATGTCCTGATGGTCGAGGAAGCTGATTACCAGCGTCTTGAGGTTTCATCGCCGGGAATTGATCGGCCGCTGAAGCGCGCGCAGCACTACGAGCGCTTTGTCGGGGAAATGATTGAGTTGAAGCTGCGCAGCCCGTTTGAGGGGCGGCGCAACTTCAAGGGCATGCTGGTGCGTGAGGACGACGGCGGATTCGCGATCGATCTGGTCGAGGATCCGGAACCGGCGGCGAAGGGGAGCGCAGGGCGTGGCTCCGGCAAGAAAAAGGGGCGTCGGGAAGCAGTATTGACCGGGCGCAGGATGGGGTTTTCGCTTGACGAGGTCGAGCGCGCTCGGCTGGTGCCGAATGTCGGGTTTTAGGAGTTTGAAATGAGCCGAGAGGTTCTCTTACTGGTTGACGCCCTGGGGCGTGAGAAGAACGTTCCACGTGACATCGTATTCGAGGCACTCGAAGACGCGCTGGCGTCCGCGACCAAGAAGCGTTTTCCGGAGGATGCCGACGTTCGAGTTGCGATCGACCGGAGCACGGGCGAGTCGGAGTCGTTTCGTCGCTGGCTGGTGGTTCCCGATGGCGAACTCGAAGACCACGATTTGCAGATCATCGTTTCCGAGGCTCAGGAGCGCGCCCCCGGCGTCGAGGTAGGCGAGTACATCGAGGAAGAACTCGAGCCGGTGGAACTCGGCAGGATCGGCGCACAGGCGGCCAAGCAGGTGATCCTGCAGCGCATCCGCGACGCCGAGCGCGAGCAGATCATCGACGATTTTCTGCAGCGCGGTGAGCCGATTCTTTCCGGCACGATCAAGCGGGTGGACCGCGAGGGCGCAGTCGTGGAAGCGGGCAAGCTGGAGGCGCGGCTGCCGCGCGACCAAATGATTCCCAAGGAAAACCTCCGGGTCGGTGACCGGGTGCGGGCCTTCGTCGGCACCGTCAATCGCGAAGGTCGTGGCCCCCAGTTGATGCTCTCGCGCACGGCGCCCGACTTCATCAAGCATCTGTTCGCCATCGAGGTTCCGGAGATTGAACAGGGACTGCTCGAGATCAAGGCCGCGGCCCGCGATCCCGGGGTGCGCGCCAAGATCGCGGTGTTCACGCGTGACCGGCGCATTGACCCGATCGGCACTTGCGTCGGGGTGCGGGGGTCACGGGTGCAGGCGGTCAACGCCGAACTGGGCGGTGAGCGCGTCGACATCGTGTTGTGGTCCGAAGATCCGGCGCAATTCGTCATTGGCGCACTGGCTCCGGCCAACGTGTCCTCGATCGTGGTTGACGAGGACAAGCACAGCATGGATGTGGTGGTCGACGAGGACAACCTCGCGCTTGCGATCGGCACCGGCGGACGCAACGTGCGTCTCGCCAGCGAACTGACCGGTTGGCACATCAACATCATGAGCGCCGATGAAGCGGCCAGCAAATCGAATGTGGAGCGCAGCTCAGTGCGCGCGCTCTTCATCGAGAAGCTCGATGTTGACGAGGAGGTCGCCGACCTGCTCATCGACGAGGGTTTCTCGACGCTCGAGGAAGTGGCCTATGTGCCGATCACCGAGATGATCGAGATCGAGTCCTTCGACGAGGAAACGGTCAACGAGTTGCGTACCAGGGCACGCAACGCGCTGCTCACGGAAGCGATCGCTACCGAGGAGAAGATCACCTCGACTCAGCAGGATCTGCTCTCGCTCGAAGGTATGGACCACGAACTTGCCGCGACGCTGGCGCAAGCCAAGGTGCTGACCCTTGACGAGCTTGCTGAGCTGGCGGTGGATGAATTGCTGGAAATCGTCGATATCGGCGAGGAACGTGCCAGGACTCTGATCATGGGCGCGCGGGCTCATTGGTTCGAGGGCGAGGACGCGTGAAGCCGAGTCCGTCACTTGACGGGCAGGAGTAGCCAAGGATGAGTATGACGAGCAACGATGTAAATAGTTTCGCGGTCGAACTGAAGGTTTCGGTAGATGTTCTGCTCAAGCAGTTGCGGGCTGCCGGGGTCGACAAGCGCGCCGCCACCGATGAGATCAGTGAAACCGACAAGGAACAGTTGTTGGTCGCGCTGCGTCGCGCCCACGGCGGCGATGAGGCGCCCAAGCGCAAGCTCACCCTGACCCGCAAGCAGACCACCGAGATCAAGCAGGCCGATGCCACGGGCAAGGCGCGCACGATCCAGGTTGAAGTGCGCAAGAAGCGGGTGTTCGTGAAACGCGAAAGCGCCGCCGACGAGTCAGGCGCGACCGCACCAGAGCTGGTGCCGGAAACCGTCGTCATCGACGAGGAGCAGCGTCGCCAGCGCGAGGAGGAGGAACGCCGCCAGCGTGAACTGCTCGAACGCCAGGCCGCCGACCTGAAGGAAAAACAGGAACGGCTCGAGCGCGAACGCGACCGCGAAGTCGCTACCGCCGCCGAAGCCGCCAAGCGCGAGGAAGAAGCGCAGCTGGAGAGCAGGCATCTGGCCGAAGTGACCGAAGGCAAGCCGGGCGAGGGCGCGGCGCAGGGCGAGGCGCAGAGCCAGACTACCGATGCCGCGAAGGCCGCCGCTGAAGGCGCGGTCAAGGTCGCCACCGAAGCGCGCAAGAGCGCCGAGGCGCAAGCCAAGGCGCGGCGTTCCGTGGAGCGCGAGGTCGCCGAACTGAATCGCGCGATGGCCGAGCGGCGCAAACCCCCGAAGAAGGCGCCCGAGGCGCCGGTCGCGGATGCCACCAAAGCGGGCGTCACCGGCACGCTGCACAAGGCAGCGGGTCCTACTACCGAAGCCAAGGGCACTGCCGCCGGTGCCGGCGCACCCAAGAAACATATCAAGGCTGAGAAGCTCTCCTCGACCTGGTCAGAGGAGGCGAACAAACGCAAGGGTGTCAAGAGCACCCGCCCTCCGGCGGGCGGTCGTCCTGCCGAGCGCGGTTGGCGCGGCGGCAAGGGCGGCCCGCGTTCCCGTTCCGGGCGCGGTGCCGATTCGTCCACCAACGTCACGGCGAGCGCCGAGCCGATCGTGCGCGACGTGCACGTGCCGGAAACGATCACTGTCGCCGACCTGGCCCACAAGATGTCGGTCAAGGCCGCAGAAGTTATCAAGCTGCTGATGAAACTCGGTCAGATGGTGACCATCAACCAGATGCTCGACCAGGAAACAGCGATGATCCTGGTCGAGGAAATGGGCCACAAGGCCCAGGCTGCGAAACTCGACGACCCCGAAGCACTGTTGGCCGAAAGCGATATCGCGGCCGTAACCGCCAAGCCGGTGCCACGCCCCCCGGTGGTCACCGTCATGGGTCATGTCGACCACGGCAAGACCTCGCTGCTCGATTACATTCGCACCGCCAAAGTGGCCGCCGGTGAAGCGGGCGGGATTACCCAGCACATCGGTGCTTATCACGTTGCCACGCCGCGCGGCGTGGTCACCTTCCTCGACACTCCGGGCCACGAGGCTTTCACCGCGATGCGTTCCCGTGGCGCCAAGGCCACTGACATCGTGATCCTGGTGGTGGCGGCCGACGACGGCGTAATGCCGCAGACCATCGAGGCGATCCATCATGCGCGCGCCGCCAATGTGCCGCTGGTGGTGGCGATCAACAAGATCGACAAGCCCGAAGCCGCGCCCGAGAAACTCATGCAGGAACTGCTCGTCCACGAGGTCGTGGCCGAGGAGTTTGGCGGTGACGTTCCGGTGGTGCGGGTTTCGGCACACACCGGGGAGGGCATCGACAGCTTGCTCGAGCAGGTGCTGTTGCAGGCCGAGATCCTCGAGCTCACCGCGGTGAAGGATGGTCCCGCCAGGGGCCTGGTCATCGAGGCGCGGCTCGACAAGGGTCGCGGCCCGGTCGCCACCGTGCTGGTGCAGTCGGGAGAACTGAAGAAGGGCGACGTGGTCCTTGCAGGTTCCTCGTTCGGCCGTGTCCGGGCGATGCTCGACGAGGCCGGCCGGTCGATCGAATTAGCCGGACCGTCGATTCCGGTCGAGATCCAGGGCCTGGCCGATGTGCCGGGCGCCGGTGAAGAAGTCCTGGTGCTCGCCGACGAGCGCAAGGCCCGCGAGATAGCACTGTTCCGTCAGGGCAAGTTCCGTGACGTCAAGCTCGCCCGTCAGCAGGCCTCCAAACTCGAGAACATCCTCGGGCAGATGACCGAAGGTGAAGTGCAGAACCTGGCGCTGATCATCAAGGCGGATGTCCAGGGTTCGCAGGAAGCGCTGGCCCATGCGCTGGTCAAGCTCTCAACGCCCGAGGTCAAGGTGACGATCGTTCACCAGGGAGTCGGCGGGATCAACGAATCCGATGTGCATCTTGCGACCGCTTCCAATGCAGTGGTGATCGGCTTCAACGTGCGTGCCGACCAGCAGGCCAGGCGGCTTGCGGATGCCAATGAAGTCGACCTGCGCTACTACAACATCATCTACGAGGCCGTGGATGAGGTTAGGGCAGCGATGTCGGGAATGCTCTCGCCCGAGAAACGCGAGGAAATCCTCGGCCTGGTCGAGATCAGGCAGGTGTTTCACGTTTCCAAGGTTGGCAACATCGCCGGCTGCATGGTGCTCGAGGGCGTGGTGCGCCGGGGCGCCAAGGTTCGTCTGCTGCGCGACAACACGGTCATCTGGACCGGCGAGCTCGACTCCCTCAAGCGCTTCAAGGACGACGTGCGCGAGGTCAAGGAAGGATTCGAATGCGGGCTGTCGCTCAAGAACTACAACGACATCAAGGAAGGCGACACGGTCGAGGTCTTTGAGGTCAAGGAAGTGGCGCGCACGCTCTAGTGCGCGGTGCAAGATGCCGGCCCGGCGCGCGCTTGCGCGCGTCGGCGAAGAGCACCTCGCGGCCGTCGCCACAGGGAGGTTGAACCACTATGAGCAAGCACCAGGCTCCCCCGGGAGGCCGGCGACCACGCGTCGCCGAGCAAATCCACCATGAGATCGCGGCGCTGATTCGCGGGGAATTGAAGGACCCGCGCATCGGGATGGTCACGGTCACTGGTTGCGAAATCACCGCCGACTACGCCTATACGACGATCTATTTCACGGTCTTCCCGAGCGACGAGCAGACGGTGGCCGACACGCTGGCCGGACTGCAGCACGCTGCCGGTTTTCTGCGCGGACAGCTTGGGCGCAGGGTCAAGATCCACACCACGCCAGAGGTGCGGTTCGTGCATGATCGTTCGATTGAACACGGCATGGAACTGTCGCTGCTGATCGACGAGGCCAACGCCACGCGTGCGAGCGACGCCGACAGCGACAGCGGCGAGGACAGCGGCGCAGCGAGCAAGCCGTGAACGCCCCGAGGCGCGCTCCGCGCGAGCGCGTCGATGCCGTGCTGCTGCTCGACAAGCCCGCCGGTATCACCTC
>JAHYJF010000222.1 GCA_019428955.1 Burkholderiaceae bacterium | reverse complement strand
GCTGCGTTATATGCGGGCCAGTTCCTGGTCTTGTAGGCGGGGGGTGTGGGTCTGCTCATGCCCTCCAGCTACCACGCTGGATTCACGAGATGAATCCCTCACCGGATTTGTGCAACAGAGCCAGTCCGCTGCCTAGTTTTGCGCCGCCCCGTGGCCCATTTTTACATAAGCCTACGCTGGGGGCCGTCTTTTTGATCTGAGGATTTTGGCTTAGGTCCGACGTTATGTCCGACCATAGATACAGACCCGAAGTCGAGATCCTTTCTGTCAGCGATACCGGTCGCCGTCGGCGCTGGACGGATGCTGAGAAGGTTCGCATTGTTGAGGAGAGTTTCGGCCCGCGCGGGAGTGTGGCCGAGACAGCCCGTCGCCATGATGTTGGCCGCACGCTGCTGGTGCGCTGGCGGCGTCAGTATCGCAACGGCGAACTTGCGGGCGGTGCTGCACCGTTGCGGTTCATGCCGGTGACACTCGCGCCCCCTGAGGTGCCAACGAAGCCAGTTGCGCCGCAGCCGAGGCCTGCATCGACCTCGGTCGAGCGGGCAGAGATCACGCTGCTGAACGGTCGGCGTCTTTCGGTTGCGGCGATGATCGACCCTGCGGTTCTGACGCGCCTTGTGCAATCTCTGGATCCGTCATGATCGCGTTTCCGGCTGGCACCAAGGTTTGGATCGCGGGCGGGGTAACTGACATGCGGCGCGGCATGAACACCCTGGCGCTGGCGGTGCAGCAGGGACTTGGCCGTGATCCGCATGGCGGCGAAATCTTCTGCTTCCGGGGCCGCAAAGGCGATCTGGTGAAGCTGCTCTGGCATGATGGGGTCGGTATGTCGCTCTATACAAAACGGCTGGAGGCGGGGAAATTCATCTGGCCCGTGAGCCAGGATGGAACCGCCGTTCCGATATCCGCTGCACAGCTCGGCTATCTTCTCGAGTGAGCGGGCGAACGCCACGGGTTCGAGAGAGCCCGCGAACATCGACTGGCGCAATCCGCGCTGGACGCAAAGGCCTGCAAAGGCTGGATAATTTCTACTGAAGTGCCTGTTTTTATTGGCGATCCGGGGCAATTGTGGTAGTCCTCTGCCATGTCAGATGCTGCTTCCGAAATCGCCAGACTGCGCGCTGAATTGGCCGCACAAACGGCCCGTGCGCAGGCTGCTGAACGCGACCTGGCGCAGGCGCGTGCCCTGGCGTCCTGCACGGAAGCGATGATCCAGGAATTGAAGCTGGAGATCGCCAAGCTGCGCCGCGACAAATACGGCATCTCCTCCGAGCGTCGCGCGCGGCTGATCGATCAGCTGGAGTTGCAGCTTGAGGAATTGGAAGCCGCCGCCACGGAAGATACGCTGGCCGCTGAACAGGCAGCGCAGGACGACAAAACCAGCACCGTGCGCGCCTTCACGCGGCGCAAACCCGTGCGCAAACCCTTTCCCGAGCATCTGCCGCGCGAGCGTGTGGTAATCGAGGCCCCGACCACCTGCACCTGTTGTGGTTCAGACCGCATCGTGAAGATGGGCGAGGATGTCACCGAAACGCTGGAGGTCATCCCGCGTCAGTGGAAGGTGATCCAGACGGTGCGGGAGAAGTTCACTTGCCGCTGTTGCGAGAAGATCAGCCAGCCGCCAGCGCCCTTCCACACCATTCCCCGCGGCTGGGCCGGACCGCAATTGATCGCCATGGTGGCCTTCGACAAATACGGACAGCATCAGCCTCTGAACCGACAATCCGAGCGCATTGCCCGCGAAGGGATCGATCTTAGCCTGTCCACTCTGGCTGATCTGATCGGCCATGCCTGCGTAGCGCTAAGCCCGATCCATGAGTTGATCGAGCGCCATGTGCTGACAGCGGGTCGCCTGCATGGCGATGACACGACGGTGCCGCTTCTGGCGCGTGGCGGCACCAAAACTGCGCGGCTCTGGACCTATGTCCGGGATGATCAGCCCTGGGGCGGCAGCGCGCCACCTGCCGCCCTGTTCAAGTTCTCGCGCGATCGCCAGATGATCCACCCCAACAAGCATCTCGCAGGCTGGCAGGGCGTTTTGCAGGCCGATGCCTATAGCGGCTACAACGACCTGTATCTGGCTGACCGCAGCCCCGGGCCTGCACGCAGCGCGCTCTGTTGGAGCCACGCGCGGCGCAAATTCTTTGAGCTGGCCGATATCGCGGGCAACGTGCGCAAGAACAAGCCCGCGCATGATATTTCGCCGGTCGCGCTGGAGGCGGTGAAACGGATCGACGCGATCTTCGATATCGAGCGCGAGATCAATGGCATGGACGCAGATGCCCGCCTTGCCGTGCGGCAGGCGCGATCCCGGCCGCTTGTCGAGGAACTGCATACCTGGCTGCTGGAAGAGCGCGCCCGAATGTCGAAACATAACAGCGTCTCAAAGGCCATCGACTATCTGATGCCACCCAAGGGTGACCGATGGGATGCCTTCACCGCTTTCCTGGATGACGGGCGTATCTGCCTGACCAACAACGCCGCCGAACGCGCCCTGAGAGGCATCGCATTGGGCAGAAAGTCGTGGCTCTTCGCAGGGTCTGAACGCGGTGGCGAAAGGGCGGCCTTCATGTATACCCTGATCGTCAGCTGCAAGATGAATGATATCGACCCACAGGCATGGATGGCCGACGTCCTTGCGCGCATGCCGGACATCGCCGTGTCACGTTTGCCTGAATTGCTCCCATGGAACTGGAAGGCCCAGCAGGAAGCCGTCAAGGCCGCGTGACCGCGTCCCTCGCCGGATGCTTACGAACCAGACCGGGTTTACCGGAGAGCATAAAGCTTGGAAGGTAAGTCATGACAAAAGGAAATTCAGGGAACCGTTTTTCGACAGAAGTTCGGGCGCGCGCAGTGCGTTTGGTGCTTGAGAATGAAGCGGATTATAAGACGCGATCTGAGTGCTTCAGATCGATTTCGCAGAAGATAGGATGCAGCCCCGAAACGCTTCGGGACTGGGTCAACAAACAGGCGGTTGAGACCGGGGATCGGGAGGGTCTGACGCTGTCTGAGCGCGCGCAGATGAAAGAGCTTCAGCGCGAGATCCGTGAGCTGCGCCAGGCCAATGACATTCTTCGCAAAGCGTCAGCTTTTTTCGCGGCGGCGGACCTCGACCGCCTACGGAAGAGATGATCATGTTCATAGACGACCATCGTGAGCATCTTGGCGTCGAGGCGATTTGCAAAGTTTTGCCGATCGCGCCATCCACATATTACCACCACAAATCGATTGAACGTGATCCTGAGAAGGCCTCTGCCCGTGCAAAGCGCGATGCCTTCATAATGACCAGGATCACCCATTTCTGGGAGAAGAGCAGGAAGCGATATGGGGCCGTGAAAATCTGGCATGACTTGCTCGACGAGGGCACTGTCGTCGCCCGTTGCACGGTTGTTCGCCTTATGAAAAGCATGGGAATACAGGGAATTACACGCGGTGATGTGACAACGACGAAGAGCAACCCCGCCTTGCCGTGCCCTGAAGACAAGGTGAACCGACAGTTCAAGGCACCGGCACCAAACATTCTCTGGGTGGCTGACTTCACCTACGTCAGAACCGCCGTGGGGTTTGTGTATGTGGCCTTCATCATTGATGTCTTCGCGCGCTACATCGTTGGCTGGAAGGTCTCTTCCTCTCCCAATGCCCAGATGGTGCTTGATGCTTTGGATCAAGCGTTGGCGGCGCGCCAACCAGATCCAAAGACCCTTATCCATCATAGCGACAGAGGCGTTCAATACTTGTCGATCAAGTACACAGAGCGCCTCGAGGAAGCCAAAATCGATCCGTCAGTCGGCAGCGTTGGTGACAGCTACGACAACGCGATGGCCGAGACAATCAACGGCCTTTACAAGGCTGAGGTCATCGAGCACGAGGGCCCGTGGCAAGGCAAAAAAGACGTCGAATTCGCAACGCTCGATTGGGTTCACTGGTTCAATCACGAACGCCGTTTTGGACCCATCGGATACATCGCCCCAGCACAAGCAGAAAGGAACTTCTATGACAGCCTGAACACTGTTACTCTCGCCGCAGAATAGGAACTAAACCGTCTCCGATAAACCCGGTCTGGTTCATGACGTGGTGCGTCAGCCGGTCGAGCAGTGCGCCGGTAAGCCGCTCGGTTCCGAAGGTCTCGGTCCATTCATCGAACGGCAGGTTGCTGGTGATCAGGGTGGCACCGCGTTCGTAGCGCTGCGAGATCAGCTCGAACAGCAGCTCGGCGCCGGTTTTGGAGAGGGGCACGAAGCCCAACTCATCGATGATGAGCAGCTTGACTGCGACCATCTGTTTCTGGGCGCGCAGCAGGCGGCGTTCGTCGCGGGCCTCCATCAGCTCGTTGACCAGTGCGGCGGCGGTGGTGAAGCTGACCGACATGCCTTTCTGGCAGGCGGCCAGCCCAAGCCCGAGGGCGACATGGGTCTTGCCGGTGCCACTGGGCCCCAGGGCGATGACGTTCTCACGCCGCTCGATCCATTCGCAGCGGGCGAGTTCCAGTACCTGCATCTTGTTGAGCTTGGGGATCACCTTGAAGTCGAAGCTGTCGAGGCTTTTGACGGCCGGGAACTTCGCGGCCTTGATGCGGCGCTCGACCATCCGCCGTTCGCGATCAATCATCTCCAGTTCGACCAGGCGCGCCAGGAACTGGACGTGATCCAGCCCCTCGGCGGCGCATTGGCGGGCCTGCTTTTCGTATTCCCGCAGGAACGTAGGCAGCTTCAGCGTCTTCAGGTGATGGTCGAGCAGGATCTGCGGGGCCTTCGTCATTCCGCCGCCTCCGCCATCAGGGCCATGTAGCTGGCGGCCGAGGTCGTCTCGACGTCGGCGCGTGGCAAGTAGGGATAGCTGGACATGTCGAGCTTGGGCGGGCGCTTCTCGATCCGACAGAGCAGAAGGTGCTTGACCGCATCGAAGCCTGTCGCGCGCAGGCGCAGCGCATCCTTGACCGCCGCGTGCAGGTCATCGAGCCTGAAGGTCTCCAGCAGTCGCAGAACCTGCACATACTCACGCCGCCCCATCTTCAGCATGTGCGCCTCCATGAGGCGGCGCAGGGTCTGAAACTCTTCGGGCAGGTTCCATTCCGCCAAAGGCGCGGCCTGATCCAACGCATTGATTTTGCGCTCGATCAACGGAAGGTAGTGGATCGGATCGAAGACAACATCCTCGCGCGCGTAGCAGCGTGGGTGCCTGGCGATCACTTCGCCGCGGCAACCGATCACAACCTGGTCGACGTCATGTCGGAGACATGCCGCTGGCATGATGCCCCGAACCCAGACATCCTGATAGCCATAGGCGACCGGAACCGAGTAATCGTTGGTCTCGTAGCGCACGAGCGATTGCGAACTGACCTGCCCGTTGGCCTGGGCACAGGCTTTGATCGGTGCCCCGGGCAGTGGCTTCATCGCTGCCAGATCGCGCTGCAATCGATTGCCGATCGTCTCCTTGTGGCCGCGAAGGATGTCGTTCTGGCGCTTGCGGCACTGGGCTTCGAGGTCAGCGTTGAACGCCTCCCAACTGGCACAGCGCGGGATCGGCACCATGAAGTTCCGGCGGGCGTAACCAACGATGCCTTCGACTTTACCCTTGTCGTTGCCCTTGCCCGGCCGCCCGTAGCGATCCCGAACCAGGTAATGCGACTGCAGGGCACTGAACAGCGTGGCGCGCTTGCGCGTCCCATCGGCCAGGATCTTCGAGACCAGGCAGCGATCATTGTCATAGAGCACCGACTGCGGCACACCGCCGAAGAAGGCAAAGGCATGAACGTGGCCATCCATCCAAGCCTCCGCCGTCGCCGCGGGATAGGCCCGCACGAAGCAGCCGTCGCCGTGCGGCAAATCCATGACG